>DATGLO010000153.1:0-5764 GCA_035294105.1 Allostellaceae bacterium | reverse complement strand
GGCCTATGCCGCGCCGCTGGGCTTCATCGAAGCGGGCGCCGCGAGTTTTGCCGGCGCGATCCCGACCATCCTCAAGGTCAATTCCGCCAACAGCATGGCGCGCGCCAAGGAAGGGCCGTCGCAAGCGGTGACCGCCAGCGTCAAGGACGCGCTGCGCCTCGGCTGCGCGGCGATCGGCTTTACCATCTATCCAGGCTCCGACGAAGCCTATCGGATGATGGAAGAGATCGCCGAGATGGCGCAGGAGGCGAAGGCTCACGGCCTCGCCGTCGTTATCTGGTCCTACCCGCGCGGCGGCAACCTCTCGAAGAACGGCGAGACCGCGATCGACATCTGTGCCTACGCCGCGCATATCGCGGCGCAGCTCGGCGCGCATATCATCAAGGTGAAGCCGCCGACCGATTTCCTCGAGCTCGACGCGGCGAAGAAGGTCTACGAGCAGCAGAAGATCGACGTTTCGACCCTCGCCAAGCGCATCGCCCATGTCGTGCAATCCAGCTTCAACGGCAGGCGCATCGTCGTCTTCTCGGGCGGCGAGGCCAAAGATCTCGACGGCATCTACAATGAAGTCCGCGCGATCCGCGACGGCGGCGCCAACGGCTCGATCATCGGCCGCAACACCTTCCAGCGCCCGCGCGAGGAAGCGTTGAAAATGCTCGACCATATCATCAAGATCTATCGCGGCGAGGCGTGAGCGCCCGGCTCTATCTGATCACGCCGCCGGCTTTCGATCCGGCGGCGTTCGCGCCGCAGCTTCAAGCGGCGCTCGATGCCGGCGACGTTGCTTCGCTGCAACTGCGTCTCAAGGACGTCGATGACGACGCGATTCGCCGCGCCGCCGACGTGTTGCGGCCGATCGCGCAATCGCGCGACGTCGCCTTCATCATGAACGACCGCCCCGACCTTGCGCTCCAAACCGGCAGCGACGGCGTCCATGTCGGGCAAGAAGACGCGTCCTATGCAGAGGCGCGCAAGCTCCTCGGACCCGACAAGATCGTCGGCGTCACCTGCTACAACTCGCGCCATCTCGCGATCGAAGCCGCCGAGGCCGGCGCCGATTACGTCGCCTTCGGCGGCTTCTTTCGCTCGACCACCAAAGATACGCGCCGCATCGCCGGCAACGATCCCGAAATCCTCACCTGGTGGAACGAGATCATGACCGTGCCGTCTTGCGCCATTGGCGGCATCACGCCCGAGAATTGCGGCGTGCTTGTCGAAGCCGGCGCCGATTTCCTCGCCGTCATCGCCGCGGTCTGGAATCACCCGCAAGGGCCGGCGGCCGCGGTCAAAGCCTTCAACGCCGCGATCAAGGCGGCGAGCTAGGCCTAGCCCTTCACGCATACGACCTGGCGCAGCGTGTGAACGATTTCGACTAGATCGCTCTGCGCCGCCATCACAGCGTCGATGTCCTTGTAGGCGCCCGGCGTCTCATCGATGACGTCGGCATCCTTGCGGCATTCGACGTGAGCGGTCGCCCGTGCATGGTCCTCGAGGGTGAAGCGACGCTTCGCCTCATGGCGCGACATCGCGCGGCCGGCTCCGTGGGAGCAGGTCTCGAACGAGTCCGGATTGCCCTTGCCGCGAACGATGAAGGATTTCGCCCCATCGAGCCCGGAACGATGCCCAGGTCGCCCGCGCCGGCGCGCACCGCGCCTTTGCGGGTCAGCCAAACGTTTTTGCCGAAGTGCCGCTTCTTCGCGACGTAGTTGTGATGGCAATTCACCGCCACCTCTTCGGTCGCGAAGTTCGGGAACGATGCGCGCAGGATGTCCAGCACCGCCTGGATCATCACCTCGCGGTTGGCGCGGGCATAGCGCTGTGCCCAAATGACGGCGCGCACATAAGCGTCGAAATGCTCGGTGCCTTCCGGTAGGTAGGCCAAGTCTTCGTCGGGCAGGTTGATAAACCAACGCCGCATTTCCTTCTTCGCGAGTTCGATGAAGTAGGTGCCGAGCCGGTTGCCGACGCCGCGCGAGCCCGAATGCAGCATCACCCAGAGCCGATTCTCCTCATCAATGCACAGCTCGACGAAGTGATTTCCAGTACCCAGCGTGCCGAGATGACCGACCGCACGTGGGTGATTCGCTTTGGGGTGCCGCTCAAGGATCTGCACAAAGCTATCCTTGAGCGGCTCCCACGCGGCGATCACTTTCGCGGGCGGGTCGCTGCGCCAGGCACCGATATCATTGCGCCCGCCGTTGTCGCTGCGTGTGGGATGGCTGCCTCGATCGCCGAACGCAGCGGGGCAAGGTTATCCGGCAGTGCCGACGCAGTGACGTTCGTACGCACTGCGGCCATGCCGCAGCCGATATCGACGCCGACAGCCGCCGGAATAATCGCGCCGACCTTGGAATGACGCTTCCAACAGTTGCGCCCATGCCCCAATGCACATCCGGCATGATGGCGACATGCTTATGAATAAACGGTAGCCGCGCGACATTATCGATCTGCGTACGTGCCGTATCTTCCATCGGTACGCCGCGAGTCCACGCTTTGATCGGCACACCAGCCGTTTGGATGTAATCGAAATTACTCATCGCATGCCTCTCGATATGGCGCGCGCGGAGAGATTCGAACTCCCACGTCTCGCAACGCCGCATTCTGAGTGCGGTGCGTCTACCAATTCCGCCACGCCCGCGTCGAACTCATCGTTAATCGTCTCCTGCCGCAGCCTCACCGTTGCGGTCGCGTTGCCCAGAACGAAAAACCCCACCGAGCTGATCGCCAAAGGCGGGCTCGGTGGGGTCCTAAACCAAGGACCTGATGCGTTGATGAACTACATCATCAACGCACCTTCCGAGCCCCTACGCAGGTAGTTGCCTAGGTGCAATTCGCTTCGGAGATTGAGCTTGGTCATGGACGCGACGATTCCTTCGGCCGACGCGGCTTTTGCCGAGACGGTCCTTGGTATCGAAGTCTGAGTTGCACCCGTCATCTGACCAACAATTCGCAAATTCTGGAATTTCGCTGCAAATGTCTATCTGAAACTTTTCTAAATCGTCAAGAACAAATCGGGAGCAAGCTCAAGTTACCGGCGCCCAGAGCACGTCGTCGATATGCGTGGCGCCCGAGGCGAGCATCACCAGCCGATCGAAACCGAGCGCAATCCCCGCCGCTTCGGGCATGCCATGCGCCAAAGCCGCGAGAAAATCCTCGTCGATCGGATAGGTCTCGCCGTAAAGGGCCTGCTTTTTCGCCTGATCGGCGGCAAAGCGGCGGCGCTGCTCGGCGGCATCGGTGAGCTCGCCGAAAGCGTTGGCGAGCTCCAAGCCGCAGACGTAAAGCTCGAAGCGCTCGCAAAGCCGCGGATCGCTCGCCTTGGCGCGCGCGAGCGCCGCCATGGAAATCGGATAATCCATCAGCACGGTCGGCGCGCCGATGCCGAGCTTGGGCTCGATCGCGGCGAGAAAGATGCGGAAGAACAAATCCTCCCAGCTGTCGCCTTGATGCGGCACGATGCCGAGCGGCTTCGCCGCCGCCGCGAGTGCCGCGACATCTTCGACGGTTGCGAGAATGTCGATGCCGCAATGACGGCGGAAGGCTTCGGCGACGGTCAAGAGCTCCCACGGCGCATGCGGATCGCACACCCGCCCCTGCCACGTGAAAAGCCGGGCGCCTGTCGCGCGCAGCAGCGCCTCGCAGTCCTCGATCAGATCGAGATAGCTTGCCCCGGCACGATACCATTCGAGGATCGCGAATTCGGGCGAATGGGTTGCGCCGCGCTCCGCGTTCCGGAAGCAATGCGCGAGCTGGAAGATGCGCGGCATGCCGGCGACGAGCAACTTCTTCATCGCGAATTCCGGCGAGGTGTGGAGAAAGCGCGGCACGGCGCCCTCGCCCGGCTGCTGTAACACGGTCGCGAAGGCTTGGAGATGCGGCTCGAGCCCCGGGCTCGCCTGCAGCGCGGGCGTTTCGACCTCGACGAGGCCGCGCGCGGCGAAGACGGCGCGCATGGCGGTCAGCATGCGGCTGCGGGCCTCGAGGAACGGCCGCCGGCGCGCGAAGCTCTCGGGCTGCCACCAGGCGCTTTGGGCCATGCGATACCCCTTTCATCAGCCCAACCCCTTTCATCAACAGGGGCAAACTGCTAGGAACCTGCGCCAAATCCCATGACCGCCGCAACTGCCGCGCCAAAGGAAGCGCCATGAAGATCAATGCCATCGATATCAGGCCCGGCTTCGTCCTCGAGACCGGGGGCAAGCTCATGCTCGTCTTGAAGCGCGAAATCGTCCAGCCGGGCAAGGGCGGCGCCTTCACCCAGATCGAAATGCGCGACATCAAGACCGGCACGAAGACGATCGAGCGCTATCGCACGCAAGAGACCGTCGAGCGCGCGCAGCTCGAGGAAAAAGAGATGCAGTTCCTCTACATGGACGGCAACCAAGCGACGTTCATGGATAGCGAAACCTACGAGCAGACCACGGTCGACAAAGAGCTGATCGGCGAAGCGGCCGATTTCCTGCAAGAGAACATGGTCTGCACGGTCCAGACCTTCGAGGGCACGCCGCTCTCCGTGACTTTGCCGCAGACGGTCACTCTCGAAGTCGTCGAGGCCGATCCGGTGGTGAAGGGCCAGACCGCGTCGTCCTCCTACAAGCCCGGCAAGCTCGAGAACGGCCGCCGCGTGATGATCCCGCCGCATATCGGCGCGGGCACGCGGATCGTCGTCAACACCGCCGACGGCAGCTACGTCGAGCGCGCGAAGGACTGATCCCGAGGCGATGCCGGCGCGGCGCTCTGCGCTTATCAACGTCATGGCCGGGGCCGCGCTCAAAGCGGCCAAGGGCCTCATACGCGATTTCGGCGAAGTCGAGCAGCTTCAGGTCTCGGTCAAGGGCCCGGGCGAATTCGTCTCCGCGGCCGATTTGAAAGCCGAGAAAATCCTGCGGGCCGAGCTCGGCAAAGCGCGGCCCGGCTACGGCTTTCTCTTGGAAGAAGCGGGCGCCGTCGCCGGTAGCGATCCGCATCATCGCTGGATCATCGATCCGCTCGATGGGACGACGAATTTCCTGCACGGCATCCCGCAATGGGCGATCTCGATCGCGCTCGAGCGCGACAGCGAGATCATTGCCGGCCTCGTCTACGAGCCGCTGCGTGACGAGGCGTTTTGGGCCGAGAAAGGGGTCGGCGCCTATGTCAACGACCGGCGTTTACGCGTCTCGGCGCGGCGCCAGCTCGGCGATGCGGTGATCGGCACCGGTATCCCTTTCCGCGAGCGCGGCGATCATGCCGCCTATCTTCGCACGCTGGCGGCGGTGATGGCGACGACGAGCGGCGTCCGCCGCCCGGGCTCCGCCGCGCTCGACCTCGCCTATGTCGCCGCCGGCCGTTACGACGGGTTTTGGGAATTCGGGCTGCAGCCCTGGGATATCGCGGCCGGCATCCTCCTGGTGCGCGAGGCCGGCGGTTACGTGACGGATATCGCCGGCGGGCATGAGATGCTCCAAAATGGCAACGTCCTTGCCGCCAACGACCATTTGCATCAGCCTTTAGCGCGGCTGTTGAGAGAGGCGCTTCATCGAGTCGCAGTAACGTGACGGTGGCGGCCAAGACGCGCTTGGGGTAGGCTAAACCAACGTTTCTGGCGTTGGATGGGATTTCGATTGATGGCATTCTGCCTTCCGCGACGCCCGAACCAAGGCCGCATGCGATCGCTGGGTCGCGTTGGCGGTCTCGGCGTGCTGGCGCTATGGGCGATGATCGTCGGCGTGGCCGTGCCCGGTTCGGAGGCGAAGGCGCAGGTGATCGTCGGCGGCAACCGAGG
>DATGLO010000152.1:0-8883 GCA_035294105.1 Allostellaceae bacterium | reverse complement strand
CCCCGGCGACGTCATCGTCTCGGGCTCGCCGGGCTCGCTGCCGCTGCATGCCGGCGAGAAGCCGACCTCGAAGAATGAAGGCGGCGTTTATGTCGAGGGCATGGTGCAGATGAAGCCGGGCGATGTCTGCGAGGTCGAGATTTCCGGTCTCGGCATCTTGCGCAATCCGGTCGCGGCTGACGCGCCTGCCACCTATCAAACGACGCTCTTCACGCCGCGATAGCGCGCGCGCCCGTCATCGCGCGCCACAATTAACGACGAATTTGTCGCGTTAACGATAGAAATGCCTTGCTTGCGCGCGCGGCGCTGCGTTTCCTTCGCGCATGAGCGACGCGGCGCTGGGCCCGACGATTCTTGTCGATCGCTATGACGAAGCGCGTGCGCGGCCGCGCCATTATCGGGGCCTGCCGATCTACGCTTACGAGGACATCCACCTCATGGCGGCAGAGGTGGCGCGCGACTATTTCCCCGCCGGCGGCACCGTCTGGGATCTCGGCGCGGGTGCGGGCGCTTTGTCCTTGCGTCTTGCCGATGCCGGCTTCGCCGTCACGTCTTTCGACTACGCCGCCGACAATTTTCGTCTGCACGGCGAGGTGCCGTTCGTTCGCGCCGACCTCAACGGCGATTTCGCCAGCGCCGTCGCGCCGTCGAGCGTCGATGCCGTGGTCGCGGTCGAGATCGTCGAGCATCTCGAGAATCCGCGCAACCTCGTGCGCCAGGCGATGCTCGCTCTGAAACCGGGCGGCTATCTTTTCGTCACGACCCCCAATGTCGACAGCTGCTTCTCGCTCTTGTCGCAGCTACGCTACGGCCATCCCGATCTTTTCACCGAGGAATGCTATCGCTCCGACGGGCACATCACGCCGGTTTCGGCCTGGCTCTTACGCCATGCCGTCGCCGAAGTCGGAATGGAGACCGTGTTTTGCCGCGCTTTCGGCGCGCACGCGCCGCAATGGTGGAAATACCGCGCGGCGATGTGGCTGCTACGCTGGTTTGTCGGCGACAAGGCGTTTGCCGACGGCAGCACCGTCGGCCTCTTGGCGCGCAAGCCGCTCGCGGCTTAGGCCTTTCGGCTAGAAGGCGATTGCCAGCTTGCCGAAATGGCGGCCCTGGCTGATGGTTGCGATCGCCGCGCGCGTCTCGTCGAAGCGGAACCGCAGCGGATCGATCACCGGCTTGATGCCGTGCTGGTCGATGAAGCGCACCATCGCCGCGAAATCGTCGCGCGACCCCAAGGTCACGGCCTGCAGCCTCAAGCCGCGCGTCACGACGCGGCCGAGTTCGATCTCGGCCTGCGCGCCCGACAGCACGCCGATAAGCGCCACCGTGCCGCCGGTGCGTACGGCGCGGATCGATTGCGCCAAGGACTGTGCGCCGCCGAGCTCGACGACGAGATCGGCGCCGCGCCCGCCGGTCAGGCGGCGCAGCTCCGCCGCCCATTCGGGCGTGCGCTCGTAATTGATGCCGAGCTGCGCGCCGAGCGAACGCGCGCGCTGCAGCTTTTCCTCGCTCGATGAGGTAACGACCACGGTCGCACCCATGGCGCGGGCGAATTGCAACGCGAAGAGCGAGACGCCGCCGGTGCCTTGCGTCAGCACCAGATCGCCCTGCTTCACCCCCGCCATGACAAGAGCGTTCCAGGCGGTCAGCGCGGCGCAGGGCAGGGTGGCGGCCTCGACCGCGCTATAGCCTTGGGGTGCTTTGACGACCGCCTCTTCGCGTAACCTCATCTTTTCGGCCATTACGCCGTCCACCGTACCGCCGAGGGTTTGCTTGCGATGCTCGTCGCGCATCGGGCCGGCGAGCCATTGCGGCATGACGATCGGACAAACGAGATCGCCGATCGCCGCGCGCGACACGCCCGGCCCGACCGCGCTCACCCGTCCGGCGCCGTCGCTCAGCACGATGATCGGCAGGGCGCCGCTTTCGCGGCCGTAGCCGCCCCGCGCGAAAACGAAATCGCGAAAATTGATGCTCGCCGCGCGCATCTCGATGGTGAGCTCGCCGGGGCCGGGGGCTGCAGGTTCGGCGCGTTCGCCGACGGCGACATGCTCCAGTCCCCAGCCGGTCAACTCGATGACTTTCATCGTCCCAATCCCATTCAACGGCTCGCCCGATCGCGCGCCGGGTTGGCCACCGCTAGCTCCTTCTCGGATCGGCGGCGTCTGTCAAGCGCTCTCTGGGCGGATCGCGCGACAGGCGAGGAAGTTGTTGATTCATACATCAAGCGGTGAGAGTGTGGTTTGGGCCGAGCCATCGGCGCCATAGCCATCGAAGAGAAGCGGCGCTTTCAATCAGCCGCTCAAACACAGAAGGGGAGTCGTCATGAGCAAGCAGGCACTCGTCGAAGCGCTCAAGAAAGTCGGTCTCAGAACGTCGGTCGCCGGCAAGGCCGTCGATGCCGTCACCGGTGTCATCGCGAAGGAATTGAAGAAGAGCCAAAAGTTCAGCATTCCCGGCTTCGGCTCTTTCCATGTCAGCAAGCGTTCGGCACGCATGGGCCGCAATCCGCGCACGGGCGAGCCCATCAAGATCCGCGCCAGCAAGGGCGTCCGGTTCAAGGCCGGCGCCAAACTGAAGGGGTCGCTCTAATCCCACTTCCTCGCTAATATGGGTCGAAGTTGCCGGCCGCGGAGCAACGCCGCGGCCGGATCCATGTTGGCGGTCCGTTTCCATGGCAGAAAATCCGCAAATCGTCGACCTTCCCGCCGCCGCCTTCACGGCGCGGGAATTCCGCGACGCGCTCGGCCTTTTCCCGACGGGGGTCGCGGTCGTGACCACCGTCGACGACAAGGGACGGCCGCAAGGCATCACCGTCAATTCCTTCACCTCGGTCTCGCTCGACCCGCCGCTGGTGCTGGTCTCGATTGCGCGCACCAGCCGCAATTTCGAGCTGTTCAACAAGACCAAGCACTTCGCGGTCAATTTGCTGCACGAGGAACAGCGCGCGATCTCGAACGCCTTTGCGAGCCAGGCCGTCGCGGATCGTTTCAGCCAGGTGAAGCATCGCCCCGGTCACGGCAATTCGCCGCTGATCGAGGCGCATCTCGTCGGCTTCGAATGCGAAACCTGGGCGCGTTACGATGGCGGCGATCACGTCTTGCTGTTGGGCAAGGTGGTGAAGCTCAGCCTCGCGCCCGATCGCCCGGCGAAGCCGCTGCTCTATTTTCGCGGCCAGTATCGCGAGCTATCCGACGTGACCGAAGCCCCGTCGGTTCGCCTCGAAGGCTGGTAAGGAGCTATCGGCCGTCGGCTCGCGGCGTGCTGTCGGCTCGATAGCCGATAGCCGATAGCCTTCTACCGCTTGTCCCAGCCCGGCACCGGATAGCGCGGCTTGTTGATCATCTTCTCGCCGAAGATCGGCACGACCTTGCCGTCCTGAATCTGGACGACGATCTGCGGCACGTCGATCTGGCCGTTGGCGGCGAACTTCACATGCGCATAAAGGCTGTTGAAGTCGCTGGTCGCGATCGCGGCGCGCACCGCCTCTTTGTCGAGCGAGCCGGCCTTGGCGAGGGCCTTGGCATAGACCTCGACATCGGCCGCCGCCGAGGCGGCATGGTAATCGGGCTCATAGCCGAATTTCGCGATATAGGCCTGGTTGAAGCCGTTGTCGTCGCCGAACCAATCGTCCTTGAGCGCGCCGGTCGGAACCCACGGCGTCATGCCGAAGGCGTCTTCGGCGTCGGCGCCGAGCGCCTTGCGGAAATCCGCGGTCGGCGGACCGACCGTGAAGGAGGTCAGATCCTTGGCGCTGACGTTGAGGCTCTTGGCCTGGCGCACGCCGTTGAGCACTTCGGCGAGCAGCCCGCCCCAGAGGACGGCGTCGGGATTTTTCGATTTGACGAGCGTCAGCACCGACGAGAAATCCGAGCTGTTGGCGGCGTATTGCTGGTCGAGGACGGTGTCGAGCCCGGCTTTTTTCAGCAAGTCGCGCGTGCCTTGCGCGACCGAGACGTCGAACGCGTCGTCGGCCGTCACCAGCGCCACGGTCTTCGGCTTGGGGTCGAGCTGGCCCATCATCGCGATGGTGCTGCTGAAATAATCTTCGGCACGCGGCAGCGTGCCGAACACCCATTTGTAGCCGCGCGTGAAGATCTGGCTCGCGGCGCCGCCGCCTTCGACCATCGGCATGCCGTACTTTTCGGCGATCGAGGTATCGACCAGCACGACCCCGGTCGAATAAGAGCCAAGCAGGAAATCGACTTTGTCCTGGGTGATCAGCTTGGTGTAGAGCTGCACGTCGAGATTGGTGTCGGACTGATTGTCGAGCAGGTCGAGCTTGAACTGATACTTCTTGCCGCCGACCGTGATGCCGCCGGCGTCGTTGATCTTGTCGATCGCGAACTGATAGCCGTCGCGGTAATAGCGGCCGGTATTGGCGTCCTTGCCGGTGAGCTGAACCGCCGCGCCGAGCGTGATCGTGCCGGTTTGCGCCGCCGCCGGCCCAATGCCGAGCGCCAACGTGCCGAGCGCCAAAATAACCGCCGTTGCCGAAATTCTTTTCATGCGTCTCCCCTAGGCGATCTTTTCCGCGATGATGGCCGCACGGCGCCCGCTTCGCAAGCCTGATCCGCTCGGCTAGCCTTATGGCATGATTCGCGTTACCGCGACGATCGCACTCGATAGCAGCGAAATCGTCGAGCACTTCATCCGGGCCGGCGGGCCCGGTGGCCAGAACGTCAACAAGGTGGCGACCGCGGTGCAGTTGCGCTTCGACGTCGAGGCCTCGCCGGCGCTCGATGCCGAGACGCGTCAGCGGCTGAAGCGCCTCGCCGGCTCCCGGCTCAACCGCGAAGGCGTCATCGTCATCACCGCCGAGCGCTTCCGCACCCGCGAGCGCAACCGCAAGGACGCGCTCGCGCGGCTGGTCGATCTCATCCGGCGCGCCGCCGAGCGCCCGAAACTCCGCCGACCGACGCGCGCGACCGCCGCCTCCCGCGTGCGCCGCCGCGAGACCAAGGCGCGGCGCGGGCAACTGAAGCGCCTGCGCGCGGATTATCGAGGTGTCGACGACTGAAACGAAATCCGCTCCGCCTCTTGAGTCTCTGCGCGGCGGTGTATAATTACCCGTCGCCAATCAAGGAGTCCGGCATGTCAACGCCGAGCGATTGGGAAATCCCGCAACACGCCCAGCCGCGCCAGGAAGACTGGAATTTCGACCTCGATCTCACGCTGTCTTCGACGCTGACGGTGCGGGCGACCATTCCGTCCGACGGTTATACGGCGCAGACGCTCGGCACCGAGCGCGCCGGCAACGGCGTCATCATCCGCGAGGACGGCGTCGTCCTGACCATCGGCTATCTCATCACCGAAGCGGAGACGATCTGGCTCAACACGTCGGATGGACGCGCGGTGCCCGGGACGGTCCTCGCTTACGACCAGGAAACCGGCTTCGGCCTCATTCAGGCGCTCGGCCGGATGAAGCTGCCGGCGATGCGCATTGGGAATTCGGCAACCGCCCGGCCAGGCGATCGTGTCGTCGTCGCGGGCGGCGGCGGCCGCAAACATGCGATCTCGGCGAAGATCGCAGCGAAGCAGGAATTCACCGGCTATTGGGAATATCTCGTCGACGACGCGCTCTTCACCGCCCCGGCGCATCCCAACTGGGGCGGCACGGCGCTGATCGGCAGCAGCGGCGAGCTTTTGGGCATCGGCTCGCTGCATCTCCAGCAGGGCGGCGAGAGAGGCACGCCCGAGCATCTCAACATGCATGTGCCGATCGATCTGCTGAAGCCGATCTACGACGATCTCTTAACGCTCGGCCGGCCCAATCATCCGCCGCGGCCTTGGCTCGGTCTCTACGCGACCGAGGTCGACAGCAAGGTGGTCGTGGCGGGTCTCGCCAGTTCCGGGCCGGCGCGGCGCGCCAATCTGAAGACCGGCGACATCATCCTCGCCGTCGGCGGCGAGGAGATCGGCGATCTCGCCGGGCTCTATCGCAATATCTGGCGCCAAGGCAAAGCCGGCGTCGATGTGCCGCTGCTCGTCTATCGCGACGGCAAGACCATCGACCTGCATGTGCATTCCGCCGACCGCTCGCGCTTTCTGAAGGCGCCCAGCGTACACTGAACCCCCGCGCGAGCGGCGGGCGGCGGAATCTAAAATTTAGGAACGGCGGAAGTTGCGAACGTCGCGCAGCGACGCGCCCTCGAACTTGGCCGTCCGCGCATGCGCATCCTTGAGATTGGCATTGTGCAAATCGGCTTCGCGCAGATCGGCGTGGTCGAGCTTGGCGCGCGAGAGATCGGCGCTGGCGAGCTTCGCCTGGCGCAGCTGCGCCGAGCTCAAGTCGGCGTCCGCCAGCTTCGCGCCTTCGAGATTGGCGGGGAAATCGTATCTCCGGTCGCCGACATTCTCGAGCGGCATGAGATTGGCTTGGGTCAGCGTCGCGCCCGAAAGATGCGCGCGTACCAGCTTCGCGCCGCGCAGATCGGCGCGGTCGAGCCGTGCATCGCGCAGATCGGCAAGCGAGAGGTCGCACATGGCGAGCGACGCGGCCGACAGATCGGCGCCGCGCAGAACGGTGCGGGCGAGGACGCTCAGCGCAAGCTTCGCGTTGCCGAGCGCGAAGCCCGAAAGGTCGTAATCGCTCAGCACGGCGCGCTTGCCTTCCTTGCCGTGGGTATCGAGCCAGAGCTGATGCTGACGCAGGATCTCCTGGAGGTCGCGCACCGAGATGTTGCGCAGGCTGCCGCCGTGGAGATCTTCGGTCGCCGCCTCGCTGAGGAGTTGACGATCGAGGATCGCGCCGCTGACATCGACGCCGCGCAATTCGGCGCCGGCGAGCCGGGCGTTGGACAGGATCGCGCCGCGCAAGCTCGCGCCGCACAGATTGGCGCCGCTGAGATTGGCCCGCTCGAGAGTCGCGCCCGTGACATTGGCGTGGCGTAGATCGGCGCCGGCAAGGTTGGTGCCCGACAGATTGGCGTCGGTCAGATCGGCGCGGATGAAAGCGGCGCCGTCGAGATTGGCGTTCGAGAAATCGCAGTCATGCGCCTCGACCGAGGAAAGATCGGTGCGCGGCGTTTGGTCGACGGCTTGCGCCTCTTCGAGTCCGTCGAGCCGGATTGGCGCGACCTTGCTCATATCGGCGTTGGGCAGCTTGGCGCGATTGAGTTGCGCGCCCCGGAGGCAGCTCGAGCGCAGATCGGCCGCCGTCAGGTCCGCGCCGTTGAGATTGGCGGCGCGCATATCCGCGGTCGACAATTTCGCCTCGCGCAAGACCGCGTTTTTGAGGATCGCGCGATGCAGCCGCGCGCCGGTCAGATCGGCGCCGGTGAGGTTCTGATCGCTGAGATCGGCCGAGGAGAGGTCGTAATAGGCCAAGACCGCACGCCGGCCCTCGCCCTCGCGGGCGAGGAAAAGCTCGTGAAGCTGCAGGATTTGCCGCAATTCTTGCGGGGTCAGCTGGCGCAGCTCGCCCGTGACCTGGAGATTGGGATTTCCGTCCATGCGGCCATTAAAACCGCACACCGGTTACCAAGCCCTAAAGGAACGCGCGAGAAAAGCCTGTATTTTCCGCAAGTTGGCCGAATTGTGCGGCGCCCGCGAGCGATCTCTACCCGGGCCACGCGCCGGCGATTTTCCGCCACGGCTCAAGGTTTTCGAGGCGGTGTTGCAGGGCCGCGGCGCGCGCGGCGGGAAGCGGCAAAAGCGGCGGCAGCACGTTGCGCCAGGCGGCGATGTTGCTGAGCCGCGCGAGGATTTCCTTTTGCGCGATCGGCGTCGGGAAATCGTCGAAAATCAGCCGCAACGCGGTTAATTCTTTCTGAAGCGCATCCGCTTCGCCGCTTTGCCAAGCGGCATGGATCGCGCCCGCCAGCGGCGCGGTGAGGTTGAGCGTTGCCGAAATCGAGCCGTGACCGCCGGCGCGCAAGGTCTCGAGCAGGAAGCGCTCGGTGCCGGAAAAAATCGCAAGCTCGGGAAATTCGCGCAGCAGCGCTTGCGTCGCCGGCCAATCGCCGGCGCCGTTCTGCACCCCCGCGATGACCGCGCCGAAGTTTTCTTTGAGGCCGTGGATCAGCGCATCGGTGATGACGGCGCCCGAGGCTTGCGGACGATGATGCAGCACGATTCGCAATTGCGGCGCGGCGACACGCTCGATCAATGCCGTGTAAAAGCCGGCGATGCCCTCGGCGCTCGCGTCGCGATAATAGAACGGCGGCAGCAGCAAGATGCCGGCCGCGCCCGCGGCGACGATCGCCCGGCACAGCGTCACCGCTTCGTCGAGCGCGCAAGAGCCGCCGCCGACGATCATGCGCGTCATGGGCAAGCCGCTCGCCGCCAGCGCCTCGACGATGCGCAGCCGCTGCGCCAGCGACAGCGAATTCGCTTCGCCGGCGGTGGCGAGGGCGACGAGGCCGGTGCAGCCTTGCGCCAAGAGCCGGCGGGCATGGGCAACGAGAAGGGCGGTGTCGGGTTCGAGCGCGCCGCTCAACGGCGTCACCAGCGCCGCCAGCACGCCGCGCGGTAGATCGGTCATGCGATTACTCCCAGCGCGATCTTGTGACACAATGCGCGCGCCAAAGGAAAGCCTATAGGATCGAGCGTGAGCATTTCCGATAGCGGTGCCATCGAAATCGATTTGACCGCGGTGCTCGTCGCGGTAACGGACGAGGAGCCGCGCGTGCTAACGATTCAAGACGGCCGCGCGCTGCCGTCGGGGCCTTTCGAGTCGACCCATCGCTCGCTGCAGACCGGCCTCAGGTCCTGGGTCGAGCGCCAGACCCACCATCCGCTCGGCTATGTCGAGCAGCTCTACACCTTCGCCGATCGCGATCGCACCCTCGACGGCGCGCGCGTCATCGCCATCTCCTATCTCGGCCTGACGCAGGAGGCCAAGGCGTCCGGCGAGCAGGATCCCGGCTGGCGCAACTGGTA
>DATGLO010000151.1:0-2900 GCA_035294105.1 Allostellaceae bacterium | reverse complement strand
AACCCGCGTCGAGCGTATCGTGACCGCCGACGGCGATCTGGACATGGCTTCTGCCGGCGACGCGGTGACGCTCACTTTGTCGGACGAGATCGACATCGCGCGCGGCGACGTGCTCGCAACAGCCGATGCCCGCCCCGAGGTTGCCGATCAGTTCGCCGCCAATCTCATCTGGATGGGCGACGACGAGCTCCTGCCCGGCCGGTCCTATCTCATGAAGGTCGGAACCCGCACCATCCCGGTCACGGTCAGCGCGGTCAAACACCGGCTCGACGTTACGACGCTGGCAGAACATCCGGCCAAGACGCTGCGGCTCAACGAAGTCGGCCTGTGCATGCTGACGACGCCCGCTCCAATCGCCTTCGATCCCTATGCCGAAAACCGGGTGACCGGCGCTTTCATCCTCATCGACCGCTATACCAATGCGACAGCCGCCGCCGGGCTCATAGCCTATGGCGTGCATCAAGCGACCAATGTTCACGCGCAGAACCTCGCGGTTACAAAGGCGGCGCGGGCGCGGCTCAAGCATCAGCGTCCCGCCGTGCTTTGGTTCACCGGGCTTTCGGGCGCCGGCAAATCGACCATCGCCAATCTCGTCGATCAGCAGCTCAACGCGCGAGGGGTCCACACGATTTTGCTCGACGGCGACAATATCCGCACCGGACTCAACAAGGACCTCGATTTCTCGCCGGCCGATCGCGTCGAGAACATCCGCCGCATCGGCGAGGTGGCGAAGCTGATGACCGATGCGGGGCTCATCGTGCTCTGCGCCTTCATCTCGCCCTTCACCGCGGAGCGGCAGATGGTGCGCGACATTCTGGACGAAGGCGAATTCATCGAGATCTTCGTCAACACGCCGCTCGAGCAATGTATCGCGCGCGACCCCAAGGGCCTCTACAAGAAGGCGCTCGCCGGCGAAATCAAGAATTTCACCGGCATCGATCAGGCCTACGAGGCGCCCGAATCCCCCGAGCTCGTCGTCGGACATGACGGGGCAAGCCCGCACCAGTCTTCCGCGCGTGTGATCGCCTATCTCGTCGAGCAGCGCTTCATCGAGCGTTTCGACACCGGCGATTGGTCGATCTGAATGCCGGCGTCTGCGCACGAGCCGATGCGCGTGGCGCTTTTCCACCACTTTCCTCGGGAGAGCGACTTATCGCTCGCCGCCCGAGAATTGCGAGCCGCGCGGCTCTTGCGATCACGCGTTCGGGATGGCGAAGTTCACAACGTCTATGACATTAGCCTGTCGCTGTGCTGTTGCAGAATCACCTCACGATGTGATTCTGTTTGGTGGTGAGTCGCGAGGTCGCTTGTCGGCGCGATGCGTCGGCAAATTCGGCAATGCCTTTGGAGGGCGCATTGCCATGCCAGTCATTCCCGCCGGTCGGTGACCGCTTTCGGTCGGTCCAAGTCTGCGCCGTTCCCGCCGCGTCTAGTTTCCCCGCGATCTTGGTTAGACATCATCCTCTCAGGGCATCGGCATGCTTTCGGAATTAGAGCTTATCCAGACGGAAAATCCGGTAGATCAGATCGAAAGAATAGCTTCCCAGAACCAATGGTCGTTCGACCGCGACGAAGAGGACGAAATTTCGATTGCCGTAACCGGCACCTTCACCGACTACAACATCGCCTTCACCTGGCTCTCCGATATCGAAGCCTTGCATGTGGCTTGCGCCTTCGACCTGAAAGTGCCGCCGGCACGCCGGGCCGAATGCATCGCCCTGATCGCGCTCATCAATGAGCAGCTCTGGATCGGCCATTTCGACATCTGGCCGCAGGACGGCGTGATCATGTTCCGCCATTCCATGCTGCTCGCCGGCGGGGCGGCGCTGAACCCGCGCCAATGCGAGGCCGCATTGACGCATGCAGTCGCCGCCTGCGAGCGCTATTATCAGGCCTTTCAATTCGTAGTGTGGGCCGGCAAGGGCTGCCGCGAGGCGCTGGAATCGGCCATATTGGAGACGAAAGGCGAAGCCTGAATGAGGATCGGCGGGGAATCCGCCTCGCTCTTGCTCGTCGGCGCCGGCAAGATGGGCGGCGCTTTGCTGCAAGCCTGGCTCGATCGCGGCTTGGATCCTGCGCGCATCAACGTGCTCGAGCCGGAGCCGTCGGATGAGCTCCGGGCGATCGCGGCGCGCGGCGTGGCGCTTGCGCGGCCGGCGAGGCCGCCGGCGACCCTTGTCCTCGCTGTCAAGCCGCAGCTCCTCGAGGCGGTTGCGCCGATCCTGACGCCGCTCACGGATGGATCGACGCTCGTCATTTCGATCCTTGCGGGCAAGACGCTCGCAAGCCTGGCGCGGCATTTCCCCGGGCCGATCGTGCGCGCAATGCCCAACTTGCCGGCCGCCGTCGGCCAGGGCATCACCGCCGCGGTCACCAATGCGAAGGTCAGCCCGGGCGAGAGGCGAAGGGCCGATGCGCTCCTCTCCGCGATCGGCCGCGTCGAATGGCTATCCGACGAGAGCCTCGTCGATGCCGTGACCGCCGTTTCGGGCTCGGGACCGGCTTATGTCTTCTATCTCGCCGAATGTCTCGCCAAGGCCGGACAATCGGCCGGGCTTCCGCCGGATCTTGCCGCCCGCCTTGCCCGCGCGACGGTCGAAGGCGCCGGCGCCCTCCTCACCCACCGTTCCGAAATCACACCCGCCGAACTGCGCCAAGCCGTGACCTCCCCTGGAGGCACGACGGCCGCGGCGCTGGCCGTGCTCGACGGAAAGGATGGCCTCGAAAAGCTCATCGCCGACGCGGTCGCCGCGGCCAAATTGCGGGCGCAGGAGCTTTCGAGCTAAGCCGGAGCGGCGTAAACTTGACTGCTCGCCGCGGCACTCTAGCTTTGATGAATCCAAAGACTTCCAAGGGAGGCGAGTCGTGCCGAACGAGCCGGGCCTCGAAACTGCGCTGCC
>DATGLO010000150.1:0-4901 GCA_035294105.1 Allostellaceae bacterium | reverse complement strand
GAAGCGCTCGCGCGACCAATCCGGCGAAGCACCGAGCGAACTCAGCTGGCGCGTGATCGTGCCGCCGGACTCCGCTTTCCACTGCCACACGCGCTCGATGAATTTCTCGCGGCCGAGCTTGTGCCGGTCGGACTGTTCGGCTTCGAGCTGGCGCTCGACCACCATCTGTGTCGCGATGCCGGCGTGGTCGGTGCCCGGCTGCCACAGCGCATCCTCGCCTTTCATCCGATGATAGCGGATAAGGATGTCCTGCAAGGTAAAGGTCAGCGCGTGGCCCATATGCAGGCTGCCCGTCACATTGGGCGGCGGCATCATGATGCAATAGGGCTTGGCGGCGCTGTCGGGATGCGCGGCGAAAGCGCCGGATTTTTCCCACGCGTCGTAGGTCGCCGCTTGGATCGCGGCCGGATCGAAGGTTTTGTCTAACGGCATTGGCGACGAAAACCGATCAGGAACCTATCGGCGTCATTGCGAGGAGCATCAGCGGCGAAACAATCCAGAGCAGCGCGCGCATCGCCGGATTGCTTCGCTTCGCTCGCAATGACGGAGCGAGCCAGCGCGCAGTCCGTTGAACTTAGCGGCGCTGCGCGTCGATGGCGAGCCGGCCGATTTCTTCCCGGACGATGCGCTCGACGATCTGCGGCAGATTGTCGTCGAGCCAGGATTTGAGAATCGGCCGCAAGAGCTCGCGGGTCAGGTCTTCGAGGGTTTGGTTTGCATTGCCCATGGGCAGGCTTTCGATGTTTGGCTCGCGGTAGCTGCGGGTGACCAGCTCGCTCATCGCCGCGAGCGATGCGGCGGCGGCTTGCTCGGAGATGAGGCGGTCGTCGACCCTTGGCGGCGGAGAAGGCAAGGGCGACGGCTCTGCCGGCAGAGGTTCGGGCTCGGGCGGCGGCTCGTCCATTTCGAGCGCGAGCGGCGATTCTTCGACACGCGGCGGCGGTGCCGGCGGCGCGTCCTCATCGGGCGCTTCCTCGGTGAGGACGAGAACGTCCTCGTCATCCTCGGCATCGGCGACCAAGGCCGGACGCGGCGGAGCGGCGGGTTCGGGCGGTGCTGCCTTTGCCGCCGGCGCTTGTGCGGGCGGCGGCGCGGCGGGTGCAGCCGCGGGCGCCGGAGCCGGCGCGGCTTCGCGCCCTTCCCCGTCCTCGGAAATGATCCGCCGGATGGAGGCAAGAATCTCCTCCATCGAGGGTTCGTGTTGGTCTTTCGCGTCCGACATCGATTAGGCGGGAGTATCTCGCGAGTCGCGGGTTTCTTGCGCTCTATCGTAGGTGAAAGCGCTGTGAAACACCAGAGAATGAGGGCAAGCGTGATCCGAATTTGCCCTTCGCGCCAATCGGGCGGCTGGCCGCAAGCGGACGTAGGTCTTGGCCGGCGCCTAGCCTCTACTGGCCGTCATCGACATCGAAGCCGATCGCTTTGTCGCGCACCGACTTGTAGTGCACGTTCACGTCATAGATCTTGACCGGCAGCTTGAGGTCCACGGCGTTGAGGCGGCCGATCTGCTCCGACAGGTTGAACTTCGCGACCGCCTGATCGTGTTGTGCCTTCGCCAAATTGACCTGATCGGTGAAGAGCGTCTGCTGCTGGATCAGCACGTCCTGCACCGTGCGCTGCCCGACCTGCTGCTGTTGCGTGATGCCCTCAAGGGCGATCTGCGCCGCCTGGATGGTCGTTTGCAGCGAGGCGATGCTCGCGCCCGCCGAAGCGATCGTCTCCCAGGCTCCGGTCGCCGTCTGCACCGCCTGACGCCGCGTATCGTCGGTCGTGCTTTGCGCCTTGCCGACATTTTCGATCGCCTGGCGGCTTTGCGACCAGATATTGCCGGCCTCGTAAAGCGGCACGGTGAGCTGCGCGATCCCCGAAAGGTTGGTCTGCTCGCGGCCGTTCAACTGGCTTTCCTGCAAGCGCTGGACGTTGCCGACGAGCGCGAGGCTGGGCAGCAGCTGGGCCTTGGTTGCGGCGACGAGATCGCGCGCGGCGTCTTCGCTGTATTCCGCGGCGATGACGTTCGGATTCTCGGTGCTCGCCAAGGTCAGCGCCTGCTCGCGTGTCGTCGGCAGCGCCAATTTAATCACCGGCTGCACCAGGTCGACCGGCGGATGGCCGACGGCATGGGTGTAGTTGGCCATGTCGTTCTCGAGCGTGCCCTGATCGGTGAGCCGCGTCGCCTGCGCCGCGGCAAGGGCGGATTGCGCCTGCGCGACGTCGGTGCGCGTCACCTGGCCGACGCGGAACTGATCGTTGGTGATATCGAGCTGGCGCGCCAAAACCTGCTCGTTATTGCGGTCGAGCTGAACCACCGCCTGATCGCGCAGCACGTCGAGATAGGCCGAGGCGGCGGTGAAGAGCGCGGCGCTTTCGGTCGCGATCAACCGCGCCCGCTCGGCCTGTACCAAGTCTTCCGCCTGCGCCGTCTTAGCGACGGTGTTGCCGCCGTTATAGAGCTGCTGCGTCATGGTCAGGCTGTAGGTCTTGGGCTGCATCGACTGATGCGCCGGAGCGCTGGACGGTCCCGTCCCCGTCGGCGGCGCGAACGGCGTGTTCTCTTGCCGCTCCATGCCGGCCGAGCCGTTGAAAGTAACGGTCGGCCGCCAGCCCGCCAGGGCTTGCGGCACGCCTTCATCGGTGGCGCGCAAATTCGCCCGCTCGGCGAGAAGCTGCGGATTGGTGTTGTAGGTCGAGACCAATGCCTCGGTCAGCGTCTCGCCATGCGCGACAGCCGCCAACGTGCCGATTCCGGCAGCGACCGAAACAGAAACCACCCGACGCATCACCCAGCCCCCTTGCGACTTTTCGCGCGGCGCTCGACGGCGTCGCGGTATTCGAATGAGTTCCTAAAACACGAACGCCGGCGCGCGCGCAAAGCCCGGCAACGGTTGAACCGTCGCATCGAAAATCGGGCGACTCGAAATCCGGCCCTCGGCCCGCGTCATCAAGAGCGCCTTGCCGCAGCGCGAATCCGCCGGGCTCGCCGCGCCTTCGGTCACGGTGACGAGCCGCCCGCCTTCGGCGAGCTGATCGGTCACGGCCGGCGGAATCTCGCCGACGCCGCCGTTGATGAGGATCACGTTATAGGGCGCGCCCGCGCGCCAGCCGGCATTCAGCGCGCTTTCATGCAACTCCACATTGCTGCAACCGAGCGCGGCAAGATTGTTCCGCGCGGCGGCGATGAGCGCGGCATCGCTTTCGACCGCCACCGCCTTCGCCGCGATCCGGGCGATGATCGCCGTCGCATAGCCTGTGGCACAGCCGATCTCGAGCACCTTGTCGCTCTTGCGGATCTCGGCAAGCTGCAACAGCCGCGCCAGCACCAGCGGCTCGATCAGGAAGCGGCCTTGCCCCAAGGGAATATCGTCGTCGACATAGGCGATGCCGCGCAGCGACGGCGGTACAAAGCGCTCGCGCGGCACGGTCAGAAAGCCCTCGAGCACGGCTTCGTCGACCACCTTGTTGGTGCGCAACTGGCCTTCGACCATGTTGAGCCGGGCGGCGGGTTCGTTGATCATGACTGCGCAAAGTTAACGTCGAAAACCGAGCTTTTATAGACACTTGTCCGGCGTCTGACAATGCGCTACTGCCGCACGGCGCGCCGTCGAAGGGACCGTTCCCGAAGGCCGGTCGAAATTTGGAGGCCGGAAGCGGAATCGAACCGCTGTACGAGGATTTGCAGTCCTCTGCATAGCCACTCTGCCATCCGGCCGACGGCGCGCGCGTGATATAAGCCGCGGCCGCGCGCCCGTCCACCGCTCAGCGCGCGGCCGTTGGCGGCTCGGTGAGCGCTTCGAGGGAGATACGACCCGTCTCGGGCACCAGCCATTGCGTGCAGACCGCGCCGGCGAGGGCGAGGCCCGCGATCACCCAATAAGCCCCGGCTTGGCCGATACCGGCAAAGAGCAGCGGGAAGAAGAAGGCGCTGATCGCGGCGCCTATGCGTCCGCCCGCCACCGTGATGCTTTGCGCGACGCTGCGGATGCGCGTCGGCGCCAACTCGACCCCCAGCACGCCGGCGCCGGAGACAAGGCCCGGACCGGTCTGCGCCACGCAATAAAGGCCGAAGACGATAAAAGCGAGGGTCGGCGCCGCGGCGAGGCGCGACTGCATCAGCGCGAAGATCGCAACGAACGCGCCGCCGATCAGGAAGCCCCAGACCTGTAGCGGCTTGCGCCCGATCTGGTCGATGAGGAAGACCGACATCAGCACCGACGCCGGCAGGATGAAGACGATATCGAGCAGCAGCGAGAACGAGATCGGGCCGAGACCGAGGCTTTGCGCAATGAGCGACGGACCGAACAGCACGCCGGCATAAACGACGAGGTCGTAGATCATCCACAACAGGCTCGCGGCGAAGATGGCGCGGCCGTGCAGCGCGATGACGTCGCGAAAGCTGCGCTTGTCGGCCGCGGGCGCCGCGGCTTGCGCACCGCTGATCTCTGCGATGACGCGCGCCGCGCCTTCGCTATCGCCCGCAAGGCGCGCGAGATAGCGCGCTGTTTCGGGCATGCGGCGGCGGAAATAGAGCACCGCCAGCGCCGGCACCGCGCCGCCGGCGAGCACCAGCCGCCAACGCAAATCGTCGGGCACGCTGAGGCCGCTCAGCAACAGCGTGAACAGCGCGGCGACGAGCGCGCCCACCGGCCACATCGTGCCGAAGCCGAGTCCCAAAGCGCGGCCGCGATTGTCGCGATTGGCATGCTCGGCCATGATCGTCGGCGAGAGCACGTAGTCGGCGCCGACTCCGATCCCCAAGAGAAAGCGGATCACGATCAGCGAGGCGATGTCGGTCGCGAAGGCCTGGGCGAGCGCCATGAGGCCGAGGATCAGCATGTCGAAGCCGTAGAATTTCCGGCGGCCGCCTTGCGCCAACACACCGAACACCAACGCCCCGACAACCGAGC
>DATGLO010000149.1:0-3827 GCA_035294105.1 Allostellaceae bacterium | reverse complement strand
GCGCCGTTCGGCCCCAAGAGGTGGGCGAGATGCAGCTCGGCCGGCGTCGCCTTGTGCCCGGTCACCTGCTGCAGCCGGGCGCCGTTGGTTTTCGCATATTCGGCCGCGAATAGCGCCGAGAGGCGCGGGTCGCGGCGCAGTTCGAGGATCCGGCGCTCGGTCTGCCTGTCGGGAACGGTCGCCGCGCCCTCGCGATTGAGCTTCACCGCCTTGGCGAGATCGGCATAGCCGTATTGCGCGCCGTGATCGTGCATCATGCGCAGCCAGGTCGGACCGGTGAATTGGAACAGCCCGGTCGCGCTGGTCCCGCTCGCCCGGACATTGCCGCGAAAGCCGCTTTCGAGACTTGCCTGGGCGACCAGGAAATCGAAATCGACGCCGGTCTTCGCGGACGCCTCGCGGATGCCCTCCATAACCTCGGGGGACAGCCGCTGGCCGGCGATCACAGTGCCGAATTGCGGGGCATGCGGGGCTACGGTCATGGCGCGCCGCTCAATGGATTATCGATGCTCTTCCTCCCAACCCGTCGACGTCCAGGCCGGTTTATCCAGTATTCCGCCCCGCCCCGGGCATGGCAAGCCCGCGCAGGTCCGGGACAGCCCGCCCAAAGGCTCACAATTAAATATGTTTTAACGGCCCGGGCCGACCCTGAGCGAGCATGGATAAGGCGACGCAACTGCTCTCCGTCCTCGGGCGCCTGTCGCCCGAGCAAGCCTGCCAGCTCGCCCGCGCGGTCGAGCTCGACCATGCGCTCGGCCGCGACAGCCTGCCGCGCGCATCGATCCTCGACGCCTTACGCCCGACCCTCCGGGTGGCGAAGGCGCCACGCGTCCCGACCTTGCTGCGGCTGATTTGCGCCGGTATCGAAGATTTCCTGACGGACCGCATCGACGATCCGCGGCTCGAGGGCCTGATCCCGCGCGCATCGCTGGCGCCGTGGTGGCAGGCGGTAACCATCGTCGCCGGCGCCGAGATCGAGGCGCTCGAAATGCGGCTGCGCGAGCAATTGGCGGCGCCGGTGCCCAATCTCGAAACATTGCAAGACGAAGCGCAACAGGCGGCGGCGCGCTGGTCCTTTACGCTCGCCACCGACCTGCCGAAGACGCAGCGCGCGGCGGTGCGCCGGCTGCTGCCCGATCTGATCCAGCACGATGTCGACGTGATCGCCCATGCGCTGACCGTCGCACGCCCGCTCGGCGCCGCCATGAAGACGCTGTACCGCGTCGCGGCACGGCTCAATCTGCTCGACGATCGCGTCATCACCGATCTTTCGCCCGATTGCGTTACCTTGCTCAAGAAGGAATATCTCGCGCTGTCGGAAAGCCACGGCATGGATGCGCGCTTCCTCGCGCTTGCCGTGCTCAACCGCCTCGCCCAGCCGCGGCAGATCCTGCGCTTGGGCCGCGCCTTGTCGTGGAAGCCGAATGATTCGCTGGTCGCCTCGACTGAATTCTCTTGCGTCGGCGCGCGGCTGATCGGCGAGGTCGAGCGCCTGGCGCGCATCCTCCTGCAGTTAATGCCGCGCCGAGGTCCCTTGCCCGCGCCCGCCAGCCTCGGCGCCGCGCTGATCAATTACCTCGAAGAATCCGAAGGCATGCTGGGCGAGATCGGCGTGCGCCGGGATTCGCCTTGGGGCGCGGCGATGCTGCAGACCCGCAGCGAGATCGCCGACGCGCTCGATGGCGAATTCCTCGAACGCTACGCCGAGGTCATCCTCGCGCTGCTGCCGCAAGCCGAGCGTCCGGGGCGCGGCGCCAATCTTGCCGAAGCGCCCAGCCGCGACGCCATCGTCGCGGCGAGCGAGGCCGCCGCCTTCCTCAAGCTGCTGACGCAGCGCGGTCAACGTCACGGCTTCGCCAAGGCCGCGCTCGAGACCATCGACGAATTGGGTAAAGAGCTTGAGGATCGGATCGACGATCTGTGCAAAGCCGCGCGTGCGGGCCCCGCCGATCCTGCCGTCATCGAAGCGCAAGCGCGCGCCGCCGCCGAACTGTGCGATGAGTTGTTCGACGATGGCCGCTCGACGGCGCTGATGCGCCGCGTGACCGCGGCGTTGCGCGCGCCGGCAGCCTGACCGCCGCGATCGCGGGCAATCGTAGGCTAAGGATAATCGCCTGTTGCCGCTTGGATTGACGCCGTCGGCCGAGAAACTAGACTCGGCGCGGCAACGATCAGCGCGCAGCCGATGAACGCAGAGGCGAGGCCGTGGTCCCGAATTTCACGAATCTGCTGTGGCTCAGCATCGCCGTGGTCGAGGCGCTGCTCGTGGCGGCGCGAATCTTTATCCATCCCGGCCTTTTGCGTCTCTCGATGGCGTTGATGATCCCGCTGCTCTTCATCCTCGGCGCGATCGTCAACGCGATCTACAACCGTATCACCACCGGCCGCGCGATGGACGATCTGCCGCCGACCAAGCATCCCTAAAGCTCGGCCGCGCTGCTTGACTCCCGCCCGCACGGGCTCAATATCGATTGCAGGGACCCGATCCGCGCGGGAATCCGGCGCTTTCCGCCGCCCGCCCGCTAGCATCGCAAGGAGCAGATCATGGCCGATGACGGCTTTGCCCATACCGTCAACCGCGAGGCCGAAAAAGGCCGGATGGAATTCTATGGCCGCGCCGGCCGGGAAAATCTGGCGCCGCTGTGGCGCGTACTCGGCAATCTCGTGCTCGACCAGCCGAAGAGCCCGTGCGTCCCCGCGATCTGGAAGTGGAGCGATGTCCGCCCCTATCTGATGGAAGCCTGCAAGATCATTTCCGCCGACGAAGCCGAGCGCCGCGTGCTGGTGCTGGAAAATCCCGGCATGAAAGGCGAATCGCGCATCACCCGCAGCCTCTTCGCCGGCATGCAGATCATCCTCCCCGGCGAGGTCGCGCCGGCGCATCGCCACGTCGCTTCGGCGCTGCGCTTCATCATCGAGGGCAAGAACGCCTACACCGCCGTTTCTGGCGAGCGCACCATGATGTCGCCCGGCGATTTCGTCATCACCCCGTCCTGGACTTGGCACGATCACGGCAATCTCAGCCAGGAGCCGATGGTGTGGCTCGACGGGCTGGACATGCATCTTGTCAACATCATGGATGCGGGCTTCCGCGAAGGCTGGCCCGACAAGACCCATCCGATAACGCGACCCGACGGCGCCGCCGAAGCCGAATTCGCCTACAACCTCTTGCCCGTCGATTACCAGCCGGCGAGCAAAACGACACCGATCTTCAATTATCCTTATACGCGATCGCGCGAGGCGCTCGACCGCCTGGCGAAGTTCCATCCGATCGATCCGTGCTTCGGCTACAAGATGAAATTCGTCAACCCGGTCGATGGCGGCTGGGCGATGCCGACGATCTCGACCTGGATGTCGCTCTTGCCCAAGGGCTTCCAGTCGATGCCCTATCGCTCGACCGACAGCACCGTCTTCGTTTGCGTCGAAGGCAGCGGCAAGACGCGCGTCGGCGACAAGGTTCTCGAATGGGGACCGCACGACGTGTGGACGGTCCCGAGCTGGCTCTTCTACGAGCACGAGGCAAAGTCCGACGCGGTGGTATTCAGCTACTCCGACCGCGTGGCGCAGGAGAAGCTCGACTTCTTCCGCGAGCAGCGCGGCAACGCATAGCAAGGTCTCTTAGAGACTTAAAAATCGCACGGCGGCCTCGAGCGAGCCATTCACGCACTCGATGACGCCGCCGGAAGTAGTCGTTCGTGAAGTAATCGAGAACCGCGTGACTTTGGCTCATTTCTGAGGCGTCGCGCTGCTTTGGATTTGCCAGTTTCCGGGGTCCCAAGGCCGGTTTTCTTGCAATTTTTTCGCGGCCGGCGATTCCCAGAATCGGC
>DATGLO010000148.1:0-2871 GCA_035294105.1 Allostellaceae bacterium | reverse complement strand
AGACGAGTATAATCAGCTATTTAGCAGCCAACTGACGCGACTGCTGCCAGCCGCCGCTTAGCGCGCGCGGACGCTCGAGAGGAAGCGCTCGGCCTCGCTGCGCAAGGTCTCGGCCTGCTCGGCGAGGCCGGCGGCGGAGCTCAGCACCATATTGGCCGCTTGCCCGGTCTCGTCGGCGGCGCGGCTCAGGCCCATGATGTTCGCCGAAACGCCGCGCGTGCCGTTCGCCGCCTCGAGCACGTTCTTCGCGATATCCTGCGCCGTCGCTTCCTGCTTTTCGATCGCCGCCGCGATCTCGGCCGAGATCGCATTGCTTTTGGCGACTGTGTCGCTGATCTCCTTGATCGCGCCGACCGCCTCGCGGGTCGCTTCCTGAATGGCGCTGATCTGCGCGGCGATATCCTCGGTCGCTTTCGCGGTCTGGTTGGCGAGGGTTTTGACTTCCGCGGCGACCACGGCGAAGCCGCGTCCCGCCTCGCCGGCGCGCGCCGCCTCGATGGTCGCGTTGAGGGCGAGAAGGTTGGTCTGGCTGGCAATGTCGGAAATGAGCTTGACCACTTCGCCGATGCGGCTCGCCGCTTCGGCAAGGCCGCGCACGGTGGCGGTGGTGCGTTGCGCCTCGGCGACGGCGTCGTTGGCGACGCGGGTCGATTGCGCGACCTGGCGGCCGATGCCGGAGGTCGAGACCGACAATTCCTCGGCCGCGCTGGCGACGGTCTGAACGTTGATCGAGGCGCGTTCGGCCGCGGTTGCGACCGCATCCGACTGGCGCGAGGCGGCATCGGCGGTCGAGACCATGGCCGCGGCGGTGGCCTGCATGGCGTCGGCCGCGCCCGAGACGGTGTCGACCACGCCCTTGACGCTCGCCTCGAAGCTTTGCGCGAGCGCGAGCAATTCGGCGCGCCGCTGCTCGGTCATGGCTTGGCGTTCTTTATCGGCCTGGATCTCGCGGTCGCGCGCCAAGAGCGCGCGGTCGCGGAAGACGACCAGGGCAGCCGCCATCTCGCCGATCTCGTCGTCGCCCAATTGCGGAATCGCAACGTCGAGGGCGCCGCGCGCGATATCGTTCATGCCGCGGTTGAGCGCGTCGAGCCGGCGCACGATGTGGCTGCCGACGAAGAGGGCCGGGACGACGGCGACGAGGCTCACCGCCGCGATCACCGCGAGCAGGCTTTCGCCCCGGATCACCGCGACGACGCAGGTGACAAGGCCGAGGAGGGCCATCGCGCCGAACGCGCCCAGCAGCTTCACCCGAATTCCCGTGCCGACGCGGCCCGACATCGGCTCGCCTTGGCTGATCGCTACCATCGAATTGTCCTTGGCGGCTGGTCGCAGCCGCAATCTTGCGGGCCGATTATCCAGGCGTCTCGGTTAGAGCTTCATTAACGATTGGGGTTAACGAAAGCTTTGCGCCGATTGCGTCGACCGCGCCGTCTGTTAGCCTCCAGGCCCGTGCTCGCCTTTCTGCGCAATCTCATTATCGGCTGGCGGCTCGGCCTTGCCGCGCCGTTCGGCGTCATCGTCTATTTCATGCTGCCGGAGAGACTCGCGCTGGCGATGCGCGGCTCGGTCGCGTGGGATGCCGGCGTTCTGCTGTTTTTCGTCCTGACACTCGTCGCCATCGGCGACGGCGGCGCGACGGCCTTGCGCCATCGCGCGAGCCGGAGCGATACCCATCTCTGGATCATCCTCGGCATCGTGGTGATTGCCGCGGCGGCGAGCTTCGCCTCGCTCGCCTTCGTGCTGCAGAAGCCGACGAGCGCGGCGACCAGCTCGCTCGTCGGCCGCATCACCGTCGCGATGGCGACCCTCGTCCTGTCGTGGACGCTGGTCCATACGATGTTCGCCATCCGCTACGCGCATTATTTCTACGCCGATCCCGACGAGGACGGCGTGCATCGCGGCGGGCTCGACTTCCCCGGCCGCGGCTCGCCGGATTTTTGGGATTTCATGTATTACGCTTTCGTCGTCGGCATGACCTGCCAGGTCTCCGACGTCGAGGTCACCTCGAAGGCGATGCGCCGCTTGACCTTGGCGCATGGCGTGCTCGCCTTCTTCTTCAATGCGGGCGTGCTGGCGCTCGCCGTGAATATTTTCGCGAGCGCGCTCTGAGCTTCTTGCGCTGCGCGCCCTCGCGATCGAAATTCTTCGGGTCGAGCCAACGCCGGTAGGCGGCCCGGATGCGCGGCCA
This sequence comes from Allostellaceae bacterium, assembly GCA_035294105.1. GTDB lineage: Bacteria > Pseudomonadota > Alphaproteobacteria > ATCC43930 > CGMCC-115725 > CAIKMD01. The sequence continues at coordinate 680 of DATGLO010000148.1, read as the reverse complement.
GTCGCGGTCGAGCATCGCGAACCACACCGTGTCGCGGCTCTCGCCTTTGACCACCATATGCTGGCGGAAGATCCCTTCCTGAACGAAGCCGAAGCGCGCCGCCGCGTGCCGCGAGCGCCGGTTACGCGAATCGCATTTCCACTCGACGCGCCGGTAGCCGAGCCGGTCGAAGCAATGATGCAGCATCAGATAGATCGCTTCGGTCGCGCCGCGGCTCCGTTGCAACGGCGCGGCGAAGAAAATATTTCCGAGCTCGATGACGCCGTGGCCGGGATTGATGCGCGTGAAGCTGACGAGGCCGAGCGCGCCGCGCGCATGGTCGACGACGGCGAAGAACAGCGGATCGTCCGACTGGGCGCAGGCGGCGAGCCACGATGCGAAATCGGCGCGGTTCGCGAACGGCCCGACGAACATGAAATCCCAGAGCCGCCGGTCGTGGCCGGGCCCGTGGGTTGCGGCATAGAGCGGCGTGGCGTGGGCGCGCGGCCCGACCGGCTCGAGCGTCACCCAATGGCCGGGGATCGCGACGCGTTCCGGCTCGCGCGCCGGCCGCCAGCGAAAGGTGCTTGTCGCGCTCAAAGGATGCGTTCTCAAGGCGCGAGCCTGGCGCACATCCACTCGACCATCACCGGCACGATATGCGACTGCGTGCCGTCGGCGGTCATGCCCATATGGATGCC
>DATGLO010000147.1:0-2513 GCA_035294105.1 Allostellaceae bacterium | reverse complement strand
GCTCTTCCTCTTTCATGCCGCCGACGAAGGCCCAGCGCACCAGCGGATGGAGCTCCGCGTCCTTATCGATCTTCTCATCGACGGTGATGAGAAGATCCTTGGCGCTCAACGCGTTGAGATGATCGTGGAGATCGGGATAGTTGCGCGTCGGCGCGCTCACAGCGTTGCTCCGCATTCGCAATCGACCTTGAAGATGCGCGCCGCCGTCTCGCCGAGGATGGCGCGGCGTTCGGCAACGGTGAGCGGCGTCTCCTCGATCACCTTCACCGGATCGGGATCGCCGATCGGGAACGGGAAATCCGAGCCCAGGCACACCTTGTCGGCGCCGGCGACATCGCAGAGATAGCGCAGCGCCCGCGGCTCGAACAATACGCTGTCGAAATAGAGCTTCTTGAACTCGGCCTCGACATCGGCGTAGTCGCCCTTGTGGATCGCGTTGTTGCGCTTGAAGCGGCCGAGCGCATAGGGCAGCGCAGCGCCGCCATGCGAGATCAGCAGCGTCATATTCGGGTAGCGCGTCAGATGCCCCGCGAACAACAGCCGCGCCAGGGCGATCGATGTATCCGAGACGCGGCCCACCGCGTTCATCAGATCGTAATCGTTCACCCGGTCGTCGCCGCAGACGAACATCGGATGCACCATCAACGTCGCCTTATGCGCGTTGCACGCTTCCCAGAAGGGATTGAGATCGGGGTCGTCGAGCTTGCCGAGCTGGCCCTTGGGCTGCGTGCCGATCATCGCACCGTGAAAGCCCTGGCCGAGCGCTTCTTCGAGCACTTGCGCCGCGAGCTTGCCGCTTTGCAGCGGCACGCAAGCGAGCGGCCGCAGCGCCGGCAGCGGCTTGATGTCCTTCAGCATCGTCTCGTTCATGAAGCGGCACCAGTCGGCGCCCTCCTCGGCCGGCAGCTCGTAGCCGAAGATGTCGAGCCAGGAGCCGACGAGCTGATAATCGACCCGCGCCTTTCCGAGCCACTCCTTGCGCTTTTCGAGATCGTGAAGCAGCGCCCCGACCGGACGCGTCGGCGCCGCGCCGCCGAAGCTGAAACGCATGCCCGGCTTCTCGTTGACGACCTTGACCGACGGGAACAGCCGCCGCTGCGCCGCCACCGCTTCGAGGAACGAGCCGGGGACGAAATGCCCATGCGTGTCGATGTTCAAACTTGCCTCCTCGTTTTATTCGCGCCGGCGATCAGATCGCCCAGCACCCCAGGCGTCATCGGCAGCTCGGCGATGGTCAGCCCGAGCGGCGCGAGCGCGTCGTTGACCGCGCATGATATCGCGGCCGGCGCGCCGAGATAACCCGCCTCGCCCGAGCCTTTTTGGCCGAAGGCGGTCAGCGGCGACGGCGTGCAGTGATCGACGATCGCGACATCCGGCACTTCATGCGCCGACGGGATCAGATAATCCATAAACGTGCCGCTGAGAAACTGCCCGGTCTCGTCATAACGGAAGCGCTCGTAAAGCGCGGCACCGATGCCATGCGCGATGCCGCCATAGGTCATGCCGTGGACGATGTCGGGATTGATCATCACGCCGCAATCGTGGCCGATGACATAAGGCCCGAGCGCGACTTGGCCGGTGACACGGTCGATCTCGGCATAAACGATATGCGCCTCGAAAGCATAGCAGGGATACATCTGCACGCGCCCATCGGGACCAGGCAGAGTGCCGCCGCCCGGCACTTCGAGCACGTGGCTTGCTTGCAGCCCCGGCTCGACGCCCGGCGGGAGATCGTGGAATTTGCGATGTGCGATATCGACGATCGCCGCCCAAGAAATCGCCTTCGCCGGATCGGCGCGCAGCACCACCGCGCCCTCGCGATAATCGACATCGGCGATCGCCGCACCGAGCTTATGCGCGCCGATGGCGGTGACGGTCGCTTTCAGCTTCTTCGCCGCGGCCGCGGCCGCACCACCGAGCATGATCGCCATGCGGCTGCCGACCGGGCTGTTCGACGGCAGCGCCGATAGCGAATCCGCGCGCACGACGCGGATGGTCTCGGGATCGCGCTCCAGCACTTCGCCGACCACCGTCGCCGCGAGACTCTCATGTCCTTGACCCGAGGATGCCGTGTTGATCGACACCACCACCGCGCCGGCACCGTCGACCTTGACGCTGCACGCTTCCATCCAGGTTGTGGTTTCGTTTTTCGGATTGAAGAGCGGCTCGAAAGCGGAATTGCCGCCCGACGGCTCGAGGCAGGTGGCGATGCCGATCCCCGCGAGCTTGCCCTTGGCGCGCGCGGCATCGCGCCGCGCGACGAGCGCCGCGAAATCCGCAGCGGTCAGCGCCTTCTCGAGCACCGCGTGATAATCGCCGCTGTCGTAGCTGCTGCCCGAAGGGATTTTGTAAGGAAATTCCTCGGCTCGGATGAGATTGGCGCGGCGCAACGCGATGCGATCCATGCCGAGCGCCGCGGCGACGCGATCGATCGCCGTTTCGAGCGCGAAATTGGTCGGCGACTGACCGAAGCCGCGCACCGCTTCTTGCGGCGTCTTGTTGGTGGTGACGCT
>DATGLO010000146.1:0-3489 GCA_035294105.1 Allostellaceae bacterium | reverse complement strand
CCTGCGCCAGTGCCTCGGCGACGCGGCGCGCATTTGCGACATGTCGCTCGACACGCAGGGCGACCGTCTCGACGCCTTGCAACAGCAAGAACGCGGCGAGCGGCGAGAGCGCGGCGCCGGTCGTGCGCAGGCTGAAATTGCGGCAGCGCTCGATAAAGGCCGTCGGTCCGAAATGCTTGACATAAACGAGGCCGTGATAGGAAAGGTCCGGCTCGTTGAGCATCGGGAAGCGGCGCGCGCTCTTGTCCCAAGGAAAAGAGCCGCCATCGACGACAACGCCACCCAAGGTCGTGCCGTGGCCGCCGAGGAACTTGGTCATAGATTCGACGACAATGTCGGCGCCGAATTCGATCGGCCGCAACAAGACCGGCGAGGCGACGGTGTTGTCGACGATAAGCGGCACGCCATGGCTATGTGCCATGGCGGCCAGCGCTTCGATATCGCAGATATTGCCCGCGGGATTGCCGACGCTTTCGCAAAAAACCGCGACCGTATGCTCGTCGATCAACGCCTCGAGGTCGGCGGCGCGGTCCGAAGCGGCGAACCGCGCGGCGATGCCCATGCGCGGCAGGACGTGCGAAAAAAGGGTATGGGTGGTGCCGTAGAGCTGCGGCACCGCGACGAGGTTGCGGCCCGGCTCGGCAATGCTGAGGAGCGCGTTGTGCAACGCCGCCTGCCCCGAGGCGAGGCATAGCGCGCCGGCGCCGCTTTCGAGCGCGGCGATGCGGCGCTCCAGCACCGCAACGGTCGGATTGCTGATGCGGCTATAGCGGAAGCCCTCGGCTTCGAGATCGAACAGAGCCGCGGCATGGGCGGCGCTGTCGAATTCGTAAGCGACGGTTTGGTAAATGGGCACGGCCACCGACCTGACCGGCGCGTCAGCGTCGTAGCCCGCATGGATGGCCATCGTCTCGGTCCGCATCGCCTCGCATTAAGAGAGGCAAGGCGTTACCGGCGGTCTAAATTTACCTTGCATTTTATCTATGTAGCGGGCGTGGCGCGGCGGCCTCCGCGGCCGCTTCGCACGGTTTATTTACATTTGGATGGCACGCTCTCTCGACCTTGGTAGAGGCGGCAAATCGCAAGCCGCCGAGATTCATTTAGAGAGAGGCAGCGCAATCATGGACGGCCATTCGCCGGACGGATCCGGTGATAAGCAGATCATCCAGGAAATCTGTGACCTCGGCTGGTCGGCCCTCGATCAAAGCGGCGTCATCGATGCGGCTTGGGCCTATTATTTCTTCTCGGTGCAGTTCCAAGAAAATCTCGAAACCGCCCGCGCGCTGTTTCCCGACGACGAGAAGCTGAAAGAGCTCGAGCGCGAAGAGTCGAATACCGACAATCTCTCGCCGTGGCCCGGCGTCGCGGCCGTTGGCGAGCGGATGAACCATTGCGAATTCATGCGCCGCGCCCTGGCGCTCGCGCCGCTGCCCGACGCCAAGCGCAAGCAGTTCGAGGAAGCGGGCGCGCGCTATTTGCGCGCGGTGCGCGCCATGGAGCCGCTGACTCGCGCCTTGAGCATCAGCAGCTATGAGGATGGCGGACTGGAGCGCGTCTTCGGCGCGATGTTGAACTCGCCGCCCTTCGATCACCCGGTGGTCGGTGCCTTCCGCTATTTCCTCTTCACGCATATCGAATTCGATAGCGATCCGGTGAAGGGTCACGGCGCCATGGCGCGCCATCTCCGCCCCGACGACCGCGTGTTGCCGCTGTGGACGAGCTTCCGCGACATCCTCGTCGGCTTCGTACCGGCCCTCGCGGCCGAGCGCAAGGTTGCCGGCGGTTGGCGCTCTGCCAGCGCCGCCTGAGCCCGACCTTATCTCGCACAGGGAATGACGATGACGATTCGCACCACGGTGATGGAGGTGATGGCCGAGGTCGGCAAGATGCACGACCGCCAACTCGCGCCGCTGTCGGATAGTCTCCCCTTGCTCGATTCGGGACTCGACTCGCTCTGCATCGCCGTGCTGGTTGCGCTGCTCGACGACCGGCTCGGCGTCGATCCCTTCGCCGCGGCAAGCGGCTCGCTGCCGGTGACGGTCGGTGACTTCATCGCGCTCTACGAGAATGCCGCTGCCTGAGCAGCGCTCTTTTCGCGATCTGACCGTCGCGGCCGGCGCCGCGCCGGCACGTTTCGCCGCCGATGTTACCCGCCGTGTCGGATTTGCCGAGCTCGTCGCTGGCGGAACGCTCGAGCCGCCGCTCGAGCGCTTTCGCGGCCAATCCGTCCTGATCTGGTGCGAGCGGCAGCTCGCGGCCGCGCGCATCTTGCTGGAGATCGACGGCATCGCCGCGCGGCTCGTCCTCTGCCCGTCCGATTTTTCGCCCGCGCACCTCCCGGCGGTGGCCGCCGAGGCAGAGGTCACGGCAATCGTCACGGACAGCGCGACAATGGCGGCATCCGCGGCAGGCGATCTGCCGGTCTCGGTCGTGGATACGGTCGGGCGTTATGCGCCGTCAGCCGATTGCGATCGCAGCTTTGCCACTGAATGGATTCTCTTCACGTCGGGCACCAGCGACCGGCCGAAGCTCGTGGTGCATACCCTTGCCAGTCTCACCGGCCCGATCGAGGGGCGGGCGCCGGCCAGCGATGTGGTCTGGAGCACCTTCTACGACATCCGCCGCTATGGCGGGTTGCAGATCTTGCTGCGGGCTTTTGTCGGCGGCGCCTCGATGGTTTTCTCGGACGCAAACGAGCCGGTTGCCGCGTTCCTCGAACGCGCCGGTCCTTGCGGCGTGACGCATATTTCCGGCACGCCGTCGCATTGGCGGCGGGCGTTGATGAGCAACGCCATCGATCATATAGCCCCGCGCTATATCCGTCTCTCGGGCGAGGTGGCGGATCAGGCGATCCTCGATGCGCTGGCCACGGCGTTTCCGTCAGCCGCAATCGCGCATGCCTTCGCCTCGACCGAGGCGGGCCTCGCCTTCGATGTCGATGACGGCCGCGCCGGGTTCCCCGCCGCGCTCATCGGCCAAGCCGGCGGCAAAGCCGAGCTCCGGATCGTCGACGGCTCGCTACGCATCCGCTCGCCGCGCAACGCCGCGCGCTACCTCGGCGATCGCGGCGCGCTGAAGGACGCCCACGGCTTCGTCGACACGAAGGACATGCTCGAGCTGCGCGACGGCCGCTATTATTTTGTCGGCCGGCGCGAAGGCGTGATCAATGTCGGCGGGCAAAAGGTCCATCCCGAGGAAGTCGAGGCGGTGATCAACCGCGTGCCCGCCGTGCGGATGGCACGGGTGCGCGCGCAACGCAGCCCAATAACCGGTGCGCTCGTCGTGGCGGACATCGTGTTGCAGCCTGCGGCGGCGAATGAGTCTTTCGACCGCGTCAAGGCCGAGATCGTCGCCGCCTGCCGCGCCGCATTGCCTCCGTATAAGGTGCCGGCGATGCTGCGCGCCGTGTCGTCGCTCGATATCGCCGCTTCGGGCAAGCTGGTGCGCCGCCATGCGTAACGTGCTCGTCACCGGCGCAAGCCGCGGCAT
>DATGLO010000145.1:0-2481 GCA_035294105.1 Allostellaceae bacterium | reverse complement strand
GTCAGCATCAGCTGCGTGAAGGTGGTGGTGAAGCCGGAGGCGATCGTGCTGCAGCCCCAGACCGCGAGGCCAAAGATCAGAATAGCGCGGCGGCTGCGGCGATCGGCGTACCAGCCGAACGGGATCGCCATCACGCCGCCGAGGACCGAAAAGGAGAAGCCGTTGAGGATGCCCATTTCGGAATCGCTGATCCCGAGATCCTTGCGCACCGGCTCGACCAGCAAGGTGAGAATGTTGCGATCGACGAAGAACATGAAATAGCAGAGCAGCAGGCAGAACAGCGCGTAACACGCAATACCGAGCGCCGGATATTGCTCCGCGTCCGCTGCGCTTGCCCGATACGCCATTTCCAAACCCTTCCTTCCGGGCCTTTCCGGCCCTGTCCGCCGCATTATACTCGACGCGGGCGATTATCGCGCTGAAAGAAAACGCGCCGGGGGCGAAAACAACCAATCATGGCTGACAGTTACGATACCATCATCGTCGGCGCCGGCTCGGCCGGTTGCGTGCTGGCGGCGCGGCTCGGCGAAGAGCGCGCCCGCCGCATCCTCGTCCTCGAAGCCGGCGGCGAGGATAACCATTGGCTGATTCACCTGCCCTTGGGCGTCGGCAAGGTTTGGAACGATCCGCGCTGGAATTGGAACTATCTGAGCGAGCCCGAGCCGCATCTCGACAATCGCCGCATCGAGCATCCGCGCGGCAAGGTGGTCGGCGGCTCGTCCTCGATCAACATCATGGCCTATGTCCGCTGTCATCGCATCGATTACGACCGGTTACCGCAGATGGGGCTGAAAGGCTGGTCCTATGCCGACGTGCTGCCTTATTTCAAACGCGCCGAGACTTGGGAGGAAGGCGGCAATCTTTATCGCGGCAATTCGGGGCCTTTGAAGACGCGTAAGAATCTGATGGAAGACCCGATCTGGGATGCTTTCGTCGCCGCGGCATCCGAGCACGGCTACCGCATGGTCGACGATTTCAATGCTGCCGAGCAGGAAGGCTTCAGCCGGCTGCAGCACACGATCGGCAACGGCCGGCGCTCGAGTGCCGCGGTCGCCTATCTGCGGCCGGCGATGGAACGCGGCAATATCGACCTGATCACCCATGCGCATGCGACGCGCATCCTGTTCGAAGGGCCGCGCGCCGTCGGCATCGAATATGTGAAAGACGGGCAGAAGCACGAGGCGCGCGCCGAGAGCGAGGTGATCCTCTCGGGCGGCGCCTTCAACTCGCCGCAACTGCTGCTGCTCTCCGGCATAGGACCCGCCGACGAGTTGCGTCAGGTCGGCATCGAGCCGCGCGTCGACCTCAAAGGCGTGGGCAAGAACATGTCGAACCACCCTGTGGCGTCAACGCAGTGGATTCGCGCCAAGGGCCAGGGCACCTTCCATAAGGGGCTGCGCATGGACCGGCTCGCGGTCAGCCTTGCGCAATACTTCCTCTTCGGCACCGGCTTCGCGACGCGCGTCCCGGCGATGGGCACCGCCTTCACCAAGAGCGAGCCCGATCTCGAAGCGCCCGATCTGCAATTCTATTGCGGCGGCGGCGGCTTCCGCGCGCATGAATGGTTCCCGGTGCTGAAGCCGCCCGAGCCCGACGTCTTCGGCCTGACCTATTGCCATCTCCGCCCGGAAAGCCGCGGCGAGGTCAAGCTCGGCTCCGCCGATCCGCTGGCGCCGATCAAGATCTACAACAATTTCTTCGCGACCGACTACGATCGCCGCGCGATGCGCGAGGGGATGAAATTCGCGCTGCATACGGTCGAAGAGACCAAGGCCTTCGCCGGCCTGGCGCGGCGGCGCGTCTTCCCGGGCCCCGACGTCAAGAGCGACGACGAGATCGATGCCTTCCTGCGCGCCACGACGGCGACGATCCATCACCCTGCCGGCACCTGCAAGATCGGCATCGACACCATGGCGGTGGTCGATCCCGATTTCCGGGTGCGCGGCACCGAGCATCTGCGCGTGATCGACGCCTCGATCATCCCCGATCCGATCGGCGGCAATCTCAACGCGCCGGTGATCATGATCGCGGAAAAGGCCGCGGATCAGATCCGCGGCCTGCCGCCGCTGCCGCCCGCCGATATCTAGGCGCGACGATTGCTCGAGGCCTCGAGCACCTTCTTCAACTGCGCCAGTTCGAGATCGACGAGCTTGATCTGCGCGTCAAAGAAGTCGTCGGTGAAGCTCGGGGGCTGAAAAAAAGTAATCATGAATTCGGCGCCGGTGCTGTTCGGCACGATGCGCGCCGGGACCGTCCAGCTTGCTTGGGCATCGACGAAATCGTGATCAAGAATGCCGTAGCGCGCATCCGCGCGGATACGGAGCCGCGCCGCTCCGTGCGGCGTTTTCATATCCCACCAATCGGGATCGCTGGTCGGGCTGGTCGACTTGACGTTGACGATCGCCCATTCCGGCCAGTTGGCGGCATCGGCGAGGAACGCGAAAGCGGTGTCGACATCGCAATCGAGAGACACGGTTTTGG
>DATGLO010000144.1:0-4784 GCA_035294105.1 Allostellaceae bacterium | reverse complement strand
GGTCGGGATAATGCTCGTTGGCGATAGTGTCGATGATTGTCATCGGCCCGGGCAGCGTGAATTTCAGCTTGCGCTTGGTGTGCGCGCGGGCGAGCGCCGCTTCGGTGCGATGGACGCTCGCGCGGCGCTTCAAGGCGCCGGTCACGGTGGGGCATTCGGCGACATAGCGATCGGCGCGAATACCCATTTTCACGCGCTTGCCGAAATCGATGCCGTCGATCTCGGTAAGGAAGCCGTGAACGAAATGCTGCCGCGACATCTCGCCATCGGTGACGAGGTCGATGCCGGCGTCTTCCTGCTCTTTCAAACACAGCAACGTCGCGTCGCGCTTCGCCTCGGCCAGTGCCGCACCGTCTTGCGCCCAAGGCGCCCAAAGCATTTTTGGTGTTGCCAGCCAGAACGGCTTCGGCAGACTGCCGGCGGTCGATGTCTCGAGCATCGCAACCTCCCTTCCGGGGAGGCTAGCGCGTCAGCCCCGCTTTCGCGAGTTCTTCCAGATAGCGCTGCCAGCGGCCGCCTTGCTCGCGGCCCAGCTGATGGAGATAGGTCCAGGAATAGATGCCGGTATCGTGGCGATCGTCGAAGATCAGCCGCACCGCGTAGTTGCCCACCGGTTCGATGCGCTCGATGCCCACCTGCGCCTTGCCGGCGACGAGCTGGCGTTGCCCCGGTCCATGGCCCTGGACCTCGGCCGAGGGGCTTTCGACGCGGAGATACTCCGCCGGCAGCGAGAATGCCGTGCCGTCGTCGAAGGTGATATCGAGCCGCCGCTCGGCGCGCTTCAAGCGCAGCTCCGTCGGCCAGCGCGACGTGCCGCCGCTCTCACCCATCAGAAAGCTCGCTCACGGTTTTCCGCCTAGACCATGATCGAACCAAGCGGACCGCCACCAGCGGTCCGCTTGGTTCGTGAACCATGGTTTAATTTATTTGATTGGGGGCAAGATTCACGCACCGGATCGAAACCTACTGTTTCGATCCGGTGCTATCTTGCCCCAGCGCGGCTTTTTCTTCATCGTCGAGGGCACGGGCTTCCTCGACCAGCATGATCGGAATGCCGTCCCGGATCGGATAAGCGAGGCCCGCTTGCGCGCTCAGCAATTCCTGTCGCGCGCGATCGTAGCTTAGCGGCCCTTTGGTCAAGGGGCAGACCAGGATCTCGAGGAGTTTGCGATCGATTTCGCCCGCAGGATCGGCCATCGCGATGGTTCCTTCAATCAGTTCTTCGCGGCATCGCTGCCGCCGGACGTCATGGTCGACGCGACCGACATTTCGACGAGCGCGGTCAGGATTTCGGCGCGATCGCGCGTGCGCGGCGCCTCGAGCAGCGCCTGACGCTCGCGCGGCGTGAAGGGGCAAGCCATCGCCAGCGAATTGACGAGATGCTCGATCGGCGCCGAAGCGAGGACCTCGGAATCGGCGTTGATGCCATGGCGGTCGAAGAACGGCTTCAGCGCCGCGACCATGCGGTCGCGATCGACATTCTCTTCGTCTTCGACGAGATCGCCGCGCCAGCGATGCCAATCCGGCACGACGAGGCGGAACATGTCGGAGCGCGGCGGCTCGTTAAGGATGTCGAACCGGGCGACGCCTTTGAGGGTGATGAGGAAGCGCCCATCCTGGGTTTCGCCGAATTCGACGATGCGCCCGGCGCAACCGGTCTTGTAGACGGCGGGATCCCCGGCATCGCCCGCGCCTTCTTGCGGCTGGACCATGCCGATCATGCGGTCATGGCCGAGGGCGTATTGCGTCATCGCCAGATAGCGCGGCTCGAAGATGTTGAGCGGCAGGCGGCCGCGCGGCAACAGCAAGACGCCCGTGAGGGGAAAAATCGGCAAGAGCCGCGGCAGCTCGTCGAAGCGCGGCTCGAAACTCATCGCCCCCGCCCGCTCATTAAAGGGCGCCGCTCATGACAGGTCGCCGCTCATGAAAAAAGGCCCCTCACGAGAAAAGAATCGACGAGAGACGCTTGCGCGCTTGTACCGTCAGCGGATCGCCGGGGCCGATCGCCTCGAAGAATTTGACCAGCTGCTTGCGCGCCGCCTGCTCGTTCCATTCGCGGTCGCGGCGGACGAGATCGAGCAGTTGGTCGATCGCCTCCTCGCGTTGGCCGGCGGCGAAGAGCGCCGAAGAGAGATCGAGCCGCGCCTGATGGTCTTTCGGATCCTTCTCGAGCCGCGCTTGCAGCTCGCCGATCGCGCCCGCCGCCTTGGCGCCTTCCTGCGCCAGCTCCAGGCTGGCGCGCGCGGCGAGGACGTCGGCATGCTTCGCGTACTCGGCCGGGATCTTGGCGAGGATCTCGGCCGCCTGCTTCAGGTCTTTCTTGGCGATCGCGATCTTGGCGAGGCCGGACATCGCATCGACATTGCCGGGATCGTGCTGGAGGACTTGGGCGAAGATGTTCGCGGCGCGCGGCTGATCGCCGGCGGCGAGCGCTTCCTTGGCGAGCGCGACCGCCTCGGTAATCGGCGAGGCGCCGGGCGCCGCGGTCGCCGCAAGCTTGCCGATGAATTGCTTGATCTGGCTTTCCGGCACGGCGCCGACGAAGCCATCGACCGGCCGGCCGTCGCGGAAGGCGTACACCGCCGGGATCGACTGGATGCGCATCTGTGCCGCCAGCTCTTTATTCTCGTCGACATTGATCTTGACCATGCGCACCGCCCCTTTGGCGTCGCGCACGGCTTTTTCCAGCATCGGGCCGAGCTGCTTGCAGGGACCGCACCATTCCGCCCAAAAGTCCACGACCACCGCCGCGTCGTGCGACGCGTCGATGACATCGGCCATAAAGCTGTCGGTCGAGCCGTTTTTTATCAGGTTGGGCTCGGTCGCAGGGGCCGCGCCGCCGATGATCGCTTCCATGTACTTTTTCCTTGAGGCAACCCTAAAAATGGCGGCGAAGGGGCCTTCTGGCAAGAGTGGGGGCTTGGTTAATGTCGCCCGCCGCCGCACACGCGGCTGTGGCGCGCTAATTGAAAACCAACACTTAGGTCCCTATGATCCGCCCCCTTGGATGCGGGCGTAGCTCAGGGGTAGAGCACAACCTTGCCAAGGTTGGGGTCGAGGGTTCGAATCCCTTCGCCCGCTCCAGAATTTCCCCCAATTTCGTCAATCACCGTCGGCGGATTTCCATGCACCCCGGCTCCCAGCCGAAGACGCTGCGGCCGCCGTAATCATGCGCGCGCGCGAACTCCTCGGCGATGTGATCGGGTAGCGACGGGCCGGTGGCGGTGCGCTCCAAGCGCCGCGCCTGCGCGTCGAGCCGCTCGATCGCGGCGAGGCGCTCGTCGTTGCCGAGCTTCGCCTGGCTCACCGCGTTCTTTAGGACCGTGATGGTCTGGTCATAGACCTTCGTCGGCACCGGATAGGGATGGCGGTCCTTGCCGCCATGCGCCAAGGAGAAGCGCGCCGGGTCGGCGAAGCGGCACGGTGCGCCATGCACCACCTCGGCGACCATCGCGAGCGAGCGCACGGTGCGCGCGCCGATACCCGGCACCAGCAAAAGCTCGGCGAAATCTTCGGGGCCGCGATCCGCCGCGGCGGCGAGGGCGCCGTGAAGACGGCGCAGCATCACGTCTTCCGGCCGCACATCGTGATGCGCCGGCATCACCAGATGCGGTAAGAGCGGCGCGTCGTTCGCAACAGGCCTTGGCTTGTTTTCGAGCGCGGCGATTTCGCGCACCACGCCGTCGGGGCCGAGATCGCGCAAGAGATCGAGCTGCCGCGCGCGCGATAAAGCGGCGCGGCGATCGGTCAAATTGACGATGTCGCCCTGGTTCTCGCCGTCGATCGCGGCGTGCGGCGCATCGACGAAGCTTTCGAGACCTTCGGATTGCCAGTGGTAGCGCCGCGCGGTGCGCGTCGAGCCGTTCATTCCTTGCTGGACCACGACCCATTTCGCGTCGTCGGCGACAATGAAGCCGTGGAGATAAAGATCGAACCCGTCTTGCACGGCGGCGCTGTCGACCTTGGCGACGAGGCGGCTCGCCGTGGCGAGCTTGTCGCCGTCGAAGCCGATGCGCTGGCCGATGGCGACAAGCTCATGCGGCGTTTGCCGCGAATGCGCGCCGCGGCCGCCGCACACATGCAGTCCGAGCTCGCGCTCGAGCGGCGTCAAGCCGCGCTTCAAAGCGCCGATGACGCTCGTCGTGATGCCCGAGGAATGCCAGTCCATGCCCATGACCGCGCCGAAGGACTGGAACCAGAAGGGATGGGCGAGACGGCGCAAGAATTCGTCGCGGCCGTAATGGAGAACGATCGCGTCGGCGATCACGGCGCCCAGCCGCGCCATGCGCTGCGCCAGCCAGATCGGCACCCGGCCGTTATGCAGCGGCAGATCGGCGCTTCCCGCGCGTCGGGTCATGAAACCTCTTCGGAACGAACCCGGAACACTCTAGCGCGGCGGAACGATCGCTAAAAGTTTGCCGAATTTGGCGGCGTTAATTCGGGCTGTTCGCCGGTTTCCATGATCTACTGCCGGCGATGCTCGCGAACTTCGCCCCATGATCGACGCCCTCGGCATTGCCGGTTCGGCGCTGCTGGCGCAGTCGACGAATCTGAACGTCATTGCGAACAACGTCGCCAATGCGACGACGCCCGGTTACACGGCGCAGCAGGCAATGTTCGTGCCGATGAATCCGGGCGTGGCGGTCGGCGCGATCGTCGATACCGGGGAGAGCGTCGATCTCACCAACGAGATGGTGAACCTCATCACCGCGAAGGCCGCTTACGAAGCGGCGCTCAACGTCGTTTCGGCGACGCAGCAGATGACCAACCGGCTGCTCGCCGCC
>DATGLO010000143.1:0-3122 GCA_035294105.1 Allostellaceae bacterium | reverse complement strand
TATCTGATGCTATTCAACGTGTGGCGTTTCCCCGTCAGCCTGCGGCGCTGGGTTATTGCGTTCGGAGTGCTGACGCTTTTTTCGGCGATTGAGATCGGACTTCATTGGTTTACCGATATCGTCATCGCCCTGCCTTACACCGTCGCGACGATGGCCCTCGTCAATCCGGACCTCGCCACGAATAAGTTGGTGCGTTTCAAGGTAGCCGGGGTTGGCTATGGCCTCACACTTTTTTGGATGATCGGCATTCGCGAAAATTGGATGGGCATATCTGCCGACTCGGCAATCGAGTGGGCACTCATTGGCCTCACGATTTTTGTGAGTCTGATGTTACTCCGACAGCACGATATGGCGTTGGGGAAGGCTGCAACGCCGTATCGTCCAGCACGCAGAGTCGCGGCGGCTCTCGGTCACTAGCCGCTCGGCACACATTCCGTAGATCGCTTCGCCTACGCGCTTCGGAGGCGCGCCTGAGCGTTGAAGAGGGTCTCTAACGCGCGGGCTTCGGCACGATCTTCGCGCGGAGCGAGCCGATAATCGGCGAGCGGATTTCGACCGTATCGCCGACCTTCAAGAAGCGATCGGGCGGATATTCGCCGCCGGGCAGAAGCTCGCTCGAATCCGCGGCCGTGCCGGCAGCGGTGCCGCCGCTGATGATGTCGCCGGGATAAAAGGTGAAATCGACCGCCAGGAATTCGATGTATTCGGCGAAATCGTAGACCATGGTCTTGGTCGAATAATTCTGCCGGCGCTCGTTGTTGACAAAGACTTCGACTTGCGCGTCGAAGGGATCCACCTCGCCGACGGCGATGCACGGCCCGACCGAATAGCCGGTGTCGAAGTTCTTCGATGTCGCGAAGCGGCTTCCCCTGTTGGGCTCTTGCGGCCGTCGGATGCTCCAATCGCCGAGCAAGGTCACTCCCCAGATATAGTCGCGCGCCTCGGCGGCTTTAATGTCCTTGCCCTTCTTGCCGAGGATGACGGCGATCTCGCCCTCGTAATCGAAGCGCGTCGACCAAGACGGCATGATCACCTCGCCATCGGGTCCGACCGGATCCTTGCCGACTTTCCAGAAGCCGCGAATGCCTTCCTTGCGCTGTTTCTGGCGCGCGTCTTCAAGCGTGAGCGTCGGGCCGGGCTTATTGCCTTGCATCTTCACCGCCATGGCGAGGGCGTGGTCGGCGAAATTGGCGCCGGCGCAGGCAACACGCGCGCCTTTCGGCACCGGCGCGTGCAGTCGAACCTCGCTGGTCTCGTAGATCAGCTTCTCTCCGCGTGCGCCGCTTTTCGCCTGCGCGTCGCCGAAGAGGTAGTCGACCGCCTTCTGCGCGTTTTCGAGCGCCGCCGGACCGGCCTCGATGAAGCGCATGAGGTCCGCGGGCGCTTGGCGATCGGCTTCGCCATACGGATAGCGCTCGCCTTGGCGCTCTTGCAGGAATTTCGCAAAAGCGGCCGAAATGTCGACGATTTGCGATTGCCGCAGATAGCCGAGCCGATGATCCGGCCCGAAAACCACCAACTTCATGTGATCGCCCTCCCGATCTTCTCGAAGCCGACCTTAGAGCAGGCGGCACGCCTTTTCGAGACTCGGAACATCGGCTGCGCCCGGCGGGTTACCGGGTCACAGAGCGGAGGAGGGCCTGATGTCTGCTTATCTCATCGTTCATCGCCGCAGGATCACCGATCCGGAATCCCTGAAGCGCTACGACCATGTCGAAGAGACGATCGGCAAGTTCGGCGGCAAGGTGCTGATCCGCGCCGACGAGTTTCTCGTCCTCGAAGGCGATTGGCACAGCGGCAGCCGCCAAGATGATGCGCGCGCCGAGCGCATCACCGTGATCGAATTTCCGGATATGCCGCAGCTGCGCCGCTGGTACGACTCCCAGGATTACGCGACGCTGAAAGAGATCCGCAAAGAGAACTCGGCCTCCGACATCGTCGCCGTCGAAGGCGCGGCCTGACGCGCCTCATTGCGCGCGGCTACTGCTTACGCGCGGCTACTGCGGTTGCGGCGTAAGCCCGGGCGATTGCGTGCTCTGCGTCGTGCCGTTGGCTGAGCATTGCGTGCCGTCACCATGGTAGGCATGTAGCTGCGGGTTCGATGGCGCCTGCGGCCGGCTCGGGCTTCGCTGCGACGCCGTCCGCGGCCAGGTTAGGCGTCGGCGCGCAAGGCGGCGGCAGACGAAGATCGGGCGATTCACGCGGCGGGTTGGGATCGTGTGGACCGGGCGCTTGTGCCAAAGCCGGCGCTGCCACCGTCAGGATCGCGATGGCGAGGACATAAGCGGGTTTCATGTTGGTTCTCCATTAGATGGAGAACGGCGCACGCGCTCCGACGTTCCTTGAGCTTGTGCGTGCGCTTCAAGGGAAGAGCACGTAGCCTTTGCTGTTGCCGCGGACGACGATAATGCCGCGTTGCGGCGGGTCGGGCGTCTTCACGACCGGCGCGCGGCTGGAACGCAGCGGGCGATCGGCCGCTTGCCGCTGCGCGGCGAGGGCGGTCGGTGTGTAGAGGACGGTGTTCAGCCAAACGCCGTCATAACCGAGCGTCGCGAAGTGCGATCCGATCGCGTGACGGTGGCGCCATGCCGTGGAATGCGGGAAGGCTTGCCGCGCGCCGCCTGGTCCCCGAACATGGCCGTGGCCATGTCCGCCGGAGCCGCCGCCATGAGCATCGGCGTCGCTGACCGTCGGCACGATCATCGCTGAAGAAAGGACGAGAGCGAGGCTCGCCGCCCGGAGTCGTCGCCGCCATGCTTGCGTGGTTCTCGCCAAGATCCGCCCCATCGTCAAAAACCGGTGACGCGGCCGAGCAGGGTGCCGACGTCGCGCGGCGACGCATCGCCACGCCAAGCAACGTGCCCGTCCGGCCGGACGAGAACAAGCTTTCTTTCGTAAAGGTTGGCTATCGCGCGATCGTCTATTTGAACGATGGCGAGCGGCACGCGTCGTGCCGCGGCGGCGGTTTGGAAGCGCTTGCCGTCTTCCGCCTTATTGTCGAAGCATAGCAACGTGAAGCCGCGGCCGAAGAGATCGAGAACGGAGCGATTCTCGCTCAACCACGCATGAGGCGCGCGCATGCCCGGCTGCGCCGAAGGCCGATAAGTCTCAGGATCATCGGG
>DATGLO010000142.1:0-5009 GCA_035294105.1 Allostellaceae bacterium | reverse complement strand
GGCTCGAAGATCGGCGCCGCCCGTTCGGTCGTGCCGATGGCGAAGGCAATGAGCCGCTCGTTGGCGGCCGCGATCACGAACACGCTGCTTGCGTCGTCGGCGTGTTGCATCAGCCAGCGCCGGTACATCGGCACCGCCTCGCCGATAAAGCCGAATTTCGCCCGGTCCCATTGCCGGTGCATTGCGCAACTCTGCTCGATCATCCGCGTCAGGCCGGCGACATCGCCGGCGGCGCCGGCGCGAATCGCGATGGCGACGCCGTTTGCGGCGATATGGCGGCAGGCGAGCTTTCCCCGGGCGACTGCGTGGCCGCGGCCGAACCAGCGCGTCAACTCGCTAAGCCTGCCGCTCACGGGGCCGCCATCTCCCATTGGGTTTCGGGTTCGCACGCGGGCAGCGTCGCTTCGCGGCCGTGCGCCGCGTCGCCGGCGCGCGCCGCGAAACTTCGCTGCAAGGCGTGGCACTGAAGAATCGGCCACACCGGCGAAAGGCTTGTTGTTCCCGCTACCGCACGTTCGACGAATTCGCGAACCGCCGGCCCATGCCATACGTCGTTCTCGAGGAACGAGCGGCTGGCGCAAAGATCGAGCAGCCACGGCTTGAGGGCGCCGCGTGACCAATCGTCGAGCGGCACGGTGAAGGCGGTCTTGCGCGTGCGCAGCCGTATCGCATCGGGAATCAGCTCCTCGGTCGCGAGCCGCAGCACACGTTTGGTGCAGCCGTCGCCGTTGCGGCTTCGCTCCGGCAGAGCGAAGGCGTAGGCAACGAGCTGCTGATCCATGAAGGGAAAACGCGCTTCGATGCCATGCGCAGCGGATGCGCGATCGAAATTGGCCAAATAAAGGGGGGTGATACGGCAAAAGTCCTTATAGCGCTTCGCATCGAGCGACGAAAACGACACGCGCCGCAGTTCCTCGAAATCGTCGCGGCGGACCGGTGTCGGCGCCGGAAAGCGCAAGAAGCTCGGCTTGAGGGGCAGCCGTAAGAAAGGACGCAGGGGTCCCAGCAAATGCAGCGCGGCACATGCACTGCGCAACAGCCAGCGCAGCTCGCCCCAGGCGGTCGCGCGGCCGATCTCGATATTGCCCCCGGCCATGCCGCGCAAGACGCGGCGCAGCTCGTAATATCGGACGAGATTAAGGTGTCTGAGCGCCCGGTCGAGCGCCGCTTCGACGTAGTCGGTATCGCTGCCGAGAATATCGTCGATGCCGATCTCGCCGAGACTGACGCGAATACCGCTGGCCCGCATCGCGCGATAGAGCATCCAGGCACCGACACGCGGAAAGCCGAACACAATCTCATGATCGAAGATCACCCGCTCGATGACAGCGAGCGCGTCGCGGTCATCGACATCGACGCGCTGAAGCTTCATTCCTGCGTGAGCGGCGACGATCCGGGCGTTCTCTTCCTCGTCGTGCCGGGCATTGTTGGCGCAGGCTATGAAAGCGTGCCGTGCCTCGCGCGACCGCTCCGGACGGGCGCCGCCACCGTCGAGCGCCGCAACGCTGCAGGCGATAGCGCTCGAATCGAGCCCGCCGCTTTGCTCGATCCCAACGGGCGCGTCGGCGCGCAGGCATAACTTACAGGCATCGAGCAAAAGCGGGCGGAACTCCGCGGCCTGGTGGCTGAGCTCATCCGCCGGCTGCGGCAAGTGGTCGAGCAGGTTCCACCACCGGCGGCTTCGAACTTCGCCTGCCGCGGTGATCGTCACGGCGTGCCCGGGCAGCAGGCGATGGACGCCGGGCAGCATTGTCAACGGCGACGCTTCCTGCTCATCGAGATTGTCGAGCGTCGTCGCGACGATCTCGGGATCGAAAGCGTCATCGATCCATGGCAGTCGCAAAAACGCCTTGAGCTCAGACGCGAAAGCGACGACGCCGTTGCGCCGGATGTAGTGAAGCGGCTTGATGCCGAAATTGTCGCGGGCGAGAAGCAGCCGCCGTTCTCGAGCATCCCAGATCGCCAATGCCCACATGCCGCTGAAGCGTTTCAGGCAATCCTCGGCCCATTGCGCATAGGCCGCCAAGACAGTCTCGCTCGTCGCATCCGAAACAAAGCGATGGTCGAGCGCGCGCAGTTCGTCGCGCAACTCACCATCGTTATGGATCGCGCCGTCGAAGCTCAGCCAATAGCGGCGCTGCGGGTCGGCCAGGGGTTGTCGCGGATCGCGGGCACGGTCGGCGACGTCGAGACGGCGATGGCCGAGCCATAGGCGAACATCCGGAAAATGGTCGATGCCGCTGCCATCGGGGCCACGATGCTTCAGCCCGTCGAGAAAGCCGGTGAAAACCGCCGGCGGGATGTCGTATGCCGCATAGCTCCAGTAGCCGGCAATGCCGCTCATCGCATTCTTGTCGTTTCATTCCTCGAAGCGTCGACGCTGAGCCGCGCATCCAAGGCGTGCAACCGTTCGCGCACAAGACGCGTCAGCGCTTCGGCATGGGTGGTGATACAGGTCATATGCTCGCCGGGGATGACCGCCGTCTCGCTGCGCGCCGCGAGACGGCGGAAAACGTCGCCCGCAAAGGCGATGTCGTCCTCGTGCGATTCCGCGATGATGCAGAAGATTTCGCCCTTGATCGCCGCTGGAAGATAACCCGCCATGATGCGACGATATTGATCTTGCAAGCGGGCATAACGCTCGGCCGCCGCGGCATCGAATTTCCGGATCCGGCGTGTCAGCGCGTCGAAATCGTCGCCGGCGCGGATCGGGCCGCGCTGATGGCGGCGCAACCGATTCGCCTTCCGAATCGCGCGCCAGGCGATGGACATTGCCGCACTCAGGCGCTCTTGCCGCCGCGCGGCGTCGGCGGTCGTGAGGCGCAAGGCGGTCGCGAGCGAGCGGGCGAGCAGGCGAAAAGTGGGGCGCGCATTGAGCGTGATCGGCTCGACCAGCACGACGAGTTTGACTTCCTCGCCGCTCGCCTCGAGCAGGCTGGCGAGCGACAGGGCGGCGAGCGCGCCGTTGCAGTGGCCGCCAATGCGATACGGGCCGTGCGGCTGCGCGCGGCGCACGAGCGGCAAATAGTCCCGCGCCAAGGCCTCGACGGTCGGAATGCGGCTGTCGCGCAGCCCGTGAGAGCGCAGGTCGTAAAACGGGTATTCGGCGCCCAACAGCCGCGCGATCTTGCGCGTGTAATAGCCGCCGCCCCAGAAATCGCCGTCGACGAATACGAACGGCGGACGTCCCGCGCCTGGCTGAACCTCGATCAGCAGATTTTGGCTCTGCAACGATACAGTCTCGCCGCGCACGATGCTCTCCGCGAGCTGCGGCACCGTCGCCGATTCGAAAAGCACGCTTTCGGGCAAGGTGCGCCCGGTAAGCTGCTCGAGCAGGATTACAGCAACAGCGTATACTCGACCCTGCGCGGACTCGACGTCGGCGCCAAGGTCACGTGGAATCCGACAACGCTCGACACGGTCACGTTCAACGTCGCGCGCGCCGTGCAGGATATGAACAACGCGGCTCTGACGCCGGGCCAGGTTTCGCCCGGTTATCTCGACACCGTCGTTTCGGCGACCGAGGACCACGAGTTGCTGCGCAATCTCATCATCAGCGGTGGCGCCAGCTACACCAACGACAGCTTCGCCGGCATCGATCGCGTCGATAACGATTATGGATTCGGCGCCGGCGCGAAATACCTGATGAACCGCTACCTCTATCTCGGGCTCAACTACAACTATGCGCACCGGCAGTCGAGCGGCGCGCAGGCGACGACGCCTTTCAGCGATAACATCCTGATGTTGCGCCTGGCGACGCAACTCTGACGCCGCTGCCGGCGGCAGCTTAAGCGCTTCGCCCTTTCAGTCTCGCTGCAGCCGCCGCTCCGCGGCTTTGTAGCAGGCTTGCGGCAATGCCTTGAGGACATAGCGCAGCGTCGGATGGGCGAGCGCGTTGACCTGACTGAGATATTGCTGGGGATGAACCGCGCGCAGCGGTAGAGCCGGGCCGCGCGCTTGCGCGAGCTTCGGATAATGATCGAGTGCGCCGCGAGCGCAGAACACGAACATATTCTGGCGATACCAAGGGTCGACCTTTTCGTTGTCCCAGAGCCTCGGCCGGATCGGGTCGGTCAGCACGTAGTCATGTTCCGAGAAGAGATTCGCCCAGTAGTCCGGCCATTGCTCATTGATATGCTCGGTGCCGCCTTGACCGGGAATGGCCGCGGAAAAAATCACGACCGGCGCAAGAGCGGTGAGATCGCTCACCAGACCGGGCGCGCGCTCGGGCCGAAGATGCTCGGCAACTTCCAAGGACATGGCGGCATCGAAACGGCGACCGAGCGCGAACGGCCGATTGAGATCGGCGGGGCGGAACTTCGTCGCCGGAATGCGCAGCATCTTCCGATCGACGTAATCGCCGTCGACACCCATCACTTCGGTGACGCCTGCGGCAATGAATACCGATAGCCAAGTCGCCGTGCCACAGCCGACATCACAGACCGACCGCATGCCGATCAGATCGCGCAGCACCGGCACGATCTCTTCCGCGGATCGAAGCGCGCGGTCGACATAGAGGTTGTAGAACTCTGCGTCGTAGGCTGGCGCCTTCGGCCTATCGAATAGCGTCGCGCTCATCGCTTTTGGCCTTTCATCCGCTCGCTTCGTTTAGCCGCGTGATGCGGATCAGTCGATAATCATGCTGAACGACTCTCGTCAAACGGGCTCGCCGGCGGACCCCGAAAAATCACAGGCTGCCCGGTCCAAAAGCCGGCGCCAGCGCGACCGGCAAGGTCATCGCGATCCGATTTGCTTCGCCCATCGCTCTTGCCATGCTTCCCGCCTGCATAGCTTGCATAGCGGTGAGGCCGAAAAATGGCGACATGCACCCGAGGCGCGGGTCCATTTGGCGGCGCTCTATCGCTTGCTCCACGTCTACGGGCGGTCGGATCCCGACCTCTACAAGCCTCGGCGTGCGGAACGAGCGCCGACATCGTCCGCCGGACGCAGCGCCAAGCCTTATCGTCCGATCGCGATTTGCAAACTCAACGAAAGAGTTTCGGGAATTC
>DATGLO010000141.1:0-2881 GCA_035294105.1 Allostellaceae bacterium | reverse complement strand
GCGCCGCGATGCGCGGTCCGTCATCGGCGACGAGCAGCTTGCCGGCGGCGGCGGCGAGCGGCGCGAACGCCTTGGGACCGTAGCCGCCTTGCGCCTTGGGCGCGGCGTCGCCGAGCACGGTCGCAGAGAAATTCCGGGTCTTGAGGCCCAGTTGCAGCGCCGGCCCCAAAAGCGCGTCATTGGCGTAGAGCGGTGTCAGCGCGGCGACGAAATCCGGATTCGCCTCTGTGACGCCGGCCGGCTCCCAGGTCGCGACCGGCACCGCGCCGCGCAGCAAGAGCGGCACCGCGCCGCCGACAGCAAGGCCGAGCCGCTTGTCGTAGCTGCGGCCGCCGCCCTGGATCAGCGCGAGCGCGCGATTGAGCCAGCCGTCGCTCTCATGCGTCTTCGCGCTGAGGCCGCATTCCATCAAGTCCTGGCCGTCGAAATGCGAGCGCGTGCGATAGCCGTTGCCCGACGCCGGCACGAGCAAAAGCTCGCCTTTGCGATAATAGGGCTCGAGGGCTTTGAGCCCGGGATTGAGCGCGAAATGCTGGTCGAGGGGAATGCACGCATCGGCCGGCAGCGCAAGCGAACCGCGCTTCTCGGCATAATGCGGATCCCCGATCGGCGGCACGGCGGCAAGCCCGTCCATGGCGCCGCGCAGCAGCACGACGATGAAGCGCCGATTGCCGGGCGCGGAGGCAAAGACCGCATGCGGCAAGCCGGCGACGGCGAAAGCACCGGCGGCCAATCCCATAAATTTGCCCAAAAACTCTCGACGGGTCGTCGTCATGCTATTCACCGTCTCTGAAATTCGGGGCTGGCGATCAGCAGCGCCAAGCCTTCGCGGCGCGAGGCCGCGCGCCTGATCGCCTGGCCCGTATCGTCGGACAGAGTCTCGCCGAAGATCGCGTCCGCGAGCACGACGGGATCGGGCGGATCGGGCAGGCGCGCGGCAAAGCTCTGGCAGCAATCGGCGCGATGCAGCACGGATTCGGGTCCGATCCAATCTTTCGCTTGATCGGACCAGCCTTCGGGTTGCGGCGCGAAGAAAGGCTGCTGGTCGAGCGTATGGAGAGTTTGCACCTGGAATGGCGCGGGCGGCGTGAAGCCGGTGACGCGGCAGGTCGAAACCAAAAGCTCGTCGGGCGTGCGCATCTTAGCAAACGGTTTCCACGCGGCATCCTCGCGCACGACCGCCGCGGTGACGCGCTTCAGATCGCCGCCGGTATCGCGGAACACGGCGGCGATGCGCTCGATCGAGTCTTTCGGCGGATCATCGGCGATGAAGTGGCGCGCGAGCTTCGTTGCGATATGCGTCGCCGTCGCCGGATGGGCCGCAAGATCGCGCAGCGCCGTCGCGCCCTGATCGTAGCCGTCCTCGCCATAGACCTTGCCGAGCAAGGTTTGCGCGCCGGGCTCGTGGAGCTGCGGATAGAAATGAAAATGGCCGGCGTCGGGCGCCTTCAGCCGCGCAATCGACCAGCCGGTCAAGATGCGCGCGAAAGACGTCACATCGGCTTGCGTGTAGCCGGCGTCGACGCCGATCGTATGCAGCTCCATCATCTCGCGCGCGAGATTCTCGTTGAGGCCGACGCGGCGGCGCTGGCCGACTTGCGAGTTCGGCCCGATCGAGAGAACCTGATCGAGATAGAACAGCATCGCCGGATGGCGCTCGGCCGCGAACAGCATGTCGACGAAGCGGCCGGTGACATGCGGCCGGATCGCCTCGCGCTCGAACGCGCCGGCGAAGCCGCGAATGACCGGCCGCACGCAAGAGACCGTGAAATGATTGCTCCAGAAGCGCGTCATGCGCTCGAGCAGCGGTGCGTCGCTGGTGATCGCCGCCGCGTTGCGCGCTTCCACCTCGGCGAGATAGATCGCGCGCAACCGCTTGTTCTCGGCCTTTTTGGAATCGTCGCTCTTGGTCTGCTTGGCTTCCTGCCGCATTTGCAGCAATTCCGCGACCATCGCGGCGCCGCTCGGCAGGCTCGGATCGAGGCTCGCCGGCTGCGCGTTCAGCTGTTGCAGCACCCAGCCGCGCGGATCGTTCGCAATCGTTTCGAGCTGGCCGGGCGCCGGCGCGAAACCGAAGCGCGTCGTCGCCACAAGAGCGTCGGTTAAGGCAGCCGCAACCATGCGCCGCATCCATCCACGATATCCTGGACGGTGATAGGCGCGCCCCTATTACGGCATCCCTAAGAGTTGATCGAAATCGCCGCTTACGCTTCGGCGCGTTCCTTGGCGGCGAATTGCTCGATCAGGCGATGCATCGCGATCACCGGCGTATCGCAACGGATTTCGACGCGCGGCGCGCTCGGCAGCATCGTGTTGATCCGCTGCTGCGCCTCCATTACCCGGATGTCCTGATCGAAGATCGCACGGATGGTGTGGCCGAAATTCTGGCTGACCTGTGCGTTGTCGAGCGCGAAGTTGCGGACCTGGGCGTAGAACATGAACGAGGTCGTCTCCGTCTCGGGTGTCGCGGTGATGAGCGCGCGCAGCCGCACGCCTTTGTCCCAATTGCTGCCGTCGCGCGCGGCCGCGCCCGCCGCCGCAAAGCCGGCATCGATGGCGCAATGGCTCGGCAGCTCGCACACCGTCTCCTGCCAACGATCGGTATCCTTGCCGTTGAAGCCGGCGAGCTGCGCCAGGAGCGGCGGCGGCTCGACATGCGGGCTCCAGCGCATCATGCGCACGCTGGTCGGGAAGCGCTCGGTCGTCACCGGATTGCTGTCGAGACCGCTGCCCCCGAAGGTGTCGCCATGCACATAAACGACGTGCATTAGGTCGAGCAGGTTGTCGTTGTTGAGCTCCCAATGGCATTTCATCGGCAGCGCCTTCTCGCCGTTGCCCATGGTTGTCGCCAGCGTCGGGTCGCCAATGCATTGCCATCGCG
>DATGLO010000140.1:0-3684 GCA_035294105.1 Allostellaceae bacterium | reverse complement strand
TTGGATCGACAAAAAGATCAAAGGCAAGATGCTGATGATGTCGTCGGTGCGCGGCCGCCACGGCAACATCTCGGGCTATACGGGCTATTGCGCGTCGAAAGGCGCGACCGACGCGCTGACCCGCGTGCTTGCGACCGAATGGGCGAAATACGGCATCACCGTCAATTCGATCGCGCCGACCGTGTTCCGCTCGAAGCTGACGGCGTGGATGTATGGCGAGGACGAGCTCGGTCAGGCGACGCGCGCTCGCTCGCTGTCGCGCATTCCCCTGGGCCGTTTGGCCGAGGTCGAGGATCTGATGGGCATGGCGCTTTATCTTCTGGCGCCGGCCTCGGATTTCACCACCGGCCAGGTCATCTATGTCGATGGCGGCTTCACCGCCGGCTGATCTTCGTCCGCCGTCATTGCGAGGAACGAAGTGACGAAGCAATCCAGAGCAGCGTGTGCGATCCCTGGATCGCTTCGCTACGTTCGCAATGACGCGTGCAGGGTGTCGTCGTAATGTCGCAAAAAATCGCCGTCATCGGCGCCGGGCTGATGGGCCACGGCATCGCGCAGATTTTTGCCGCCGCCGGGCACCCGGTCGCGCTGCACGATCCCGACGCGGCGATCCTGGGCTCGGCGCCTGAGCGCATTGCCGCGATCTTCGACCTTCTCGCACAAGACAAGGCCGGGCTGAAAAATCTGCGCTACGAGGCGGATGTCGCGGAAGCGGTCCGCGATGCCGATTTCGTCTTCGAGGCCGGCCCCGAAAAGCTCGAGGTGAAGCGCGCGATCTTCAAGAATCTCGGCGCGAAGACGAAACCCGGCGCGATCCTCTGCACCAACACGTCGGCTATTCCCATTGCCGAGGTCGGTCAGGACGTCGCCGATCGCGCGCGCGTCGTCGGCACGCATTACTGGAACCCGCCGCATCTCGTGCCGCTGGTCGAGGTGGTGCAGGCGAAAGACACGTCGCTGGCGACGGTCGAGAAGACCATCGCGCTGCTCAAAGCGGTCGGCAAAGCGCCGGTGCATGTGCGCCGCGATATCCCCGGCTTTATCGGCAATCGCTTGCAGCACGCGCTGAAGCGCGAGGCGATCGCGCTCGTTGCCGATGGCGTGTGCGATGCCGAAACGCTCGACACGGTGGTGAAAGAAGGGTTTGGTGCGCGCATGGCGGTGTGTGGGCCACTGGAACAATCCGACCTTGTCGGCCTCAACCTCACCTTGGACATCCACAAGACGCTGATCGCTGATCTCGATCGCACGCCCGGGCCGCATCCATACCTGGTCGAGAAAGTGGCGAAGGGCGAGCTCGGGATGAAGACCGGCCGCGGCTTTCGCGCCTGGACGCCGGAACAGGCGGCGGCGCTCAGGAAGCGGCTGTCGGATTTTCTTGCCGACTCCGCCAAGGCAATCGCGGCGAAAAAGCGCTAGACCATGATCGTGTGAGGCAGAATCGATTTTCGATTCCGCCTCACACGTGAATCATGGTCTAATTTTTAGCATTGAGAGCACGATTCACGTTTCGAAAAGAAGCGGCCTGCTTCTTTTCGAAACGATCGTGCTCTAAGGCGCGGCATTTCCGTATTCGACCGCGAAGACCTGGCCCTCGAGATGCAGTGACGGATCGTCGGCTTGCGATAAAAGGCGCAGGATGATCGGTTCATCCGGCGCGATATC
Source organism: Allostellaceae bacterium (assembly GCA_035294105.1). Taxonomy (GTDB): domain Bacteria; phylum Pseudomonadota; class Alphaproteobacteria; order ATCC43930; family CGMCC-115725; genus CAIKMD01. Next base: position 2,019 of record DATGLO010000140.1, on the reverse strand, counting down.
GCTGCGGCGAATCTCGCCGACGGCCCAGGCAAGGCCGCTCCAGATGACCTTGTCGTAATTGATCGCAACCGGCAGCGGCTTGCCGTTTTGCGACGCGCCGATGGTAAAGAACGCGCCCATGTTTTTGTATTTTCCGAAGCTGCGCGCCATCGCGCCGTCGGCGTCGCGCTGCCGCAGGACGATGCGCAGATCGCCCTGCGCCGGGGGTTGCAGCACGGTCTCGATCGGCGGAACGCTTTCGGCGTCGGCGGGAAGCGGCGAGAAGCGGGCGTTGAGCGCCCGAATGCTCAGCGGAATCGAGACGTCTTCCTCGATGCCGAGGTCATCGGCGGCGTCGGCATAGTGGCCAAATCCGACGAGGGCGAGCTGGCCGGGCCCGAGACGGATCCGCTCGTTCCTCAGCACGGGCGCGAAGCCGGCGTCGCGAAACAACACGCGGCCGTCCGTCAGCCGCGGCTGCTGCGGCGCGAGCTGCGGCAGGCGGACCGTGCGAACGCGCTGCGACGGATTGACCACGGTGTAGAGCGCGCCGTCATGGCTTACCGAGCCGAAGCCATAGGGTTGCGCATCGCCCGGGATGCCGCCGAAGCCCTTGGTGACGCCGTCGCGCTGCAAAGGGTCGTAAAGCGCTTGCACCTTGGCGAGCCAGTGCGCCTTGGTGTCGTCGAGCGCTTCGAGGCTCCCGTGGATCGTGTTGATCCAGCCGCCATGCGCCACCATCAGCAGCAGGCTGCCCTGCCAGGCAGCGGCACCGCGGCGATAATTCGTGCCGGTGTCGCCGATCATGAAGCTGGTCGAATCGATACGTTTCAGCGGGATGCCGGCTTGCTGCATGCTGCGCACCATGTCGTCGCTGTAGATGTCGACCGAGCGCCAGAAATTCATCTCCGGCACGTTCGAGGGGCGCGGGTCGCCCGAATAGATCGTGTCGAGAACATCGAGCCAGCGGCGGTCGAACCAGGCGACCGGAGCCGCTTCCGATTGAATGTCGCCGACAAGACCGTTGAAGCCGATCAAGACGACGTCGGGATTTTTCTGGCGAAAGGCGACGAGCGCCGCGTGAAACGCGCGCAGATTGGCGATGCGCGCTTGCTGCTGCGTCACCTTACCTTTATCCGCGGCGGCGATGGCGTCGAAATCCGCCATGTCGAATTTGAACATGCGGATGCCGCGGTCGTACCAGTATTGCAGCACGTCCATGAAATCGGCGAGAAAGCCGCCATGCGTCAGCGACATCGACGAGCCGTTCTCGGCGAGCGAGTCGCGCCATTGGGGGGCCGCGTTCATATGCGTGAGCGTGTTGGTGCTGAACCACAGCCCGGGCTTGATCCCGTTCGCTTTGAGCGCGGCGAGCCAGCGATCGGGCCCTTGCGGCCAATCGGCCGCGCGCCATTTGCGGTAACCGCCGTCCGGATCGTACCAGAAGGCGTCCATCATATAGTAATCGATGCGCACGCCGTCCTTGCGCAGGCGCAGGATTTCGTCGAGCTCGCGCATCGCCAGCGTTTCGTTGAGCGGGACGTTGTCCGACAGTTCGTCGTAGGCCGACCAGTCGTTGTAGACCCAGATCGGTGCTTTAAGGAGCGGCGGCGTCGAGCGCCGTGCCGGTTGGGCGTGGGCCGGCACGGTCGGCGCGAGCGCGAGCAGCAGCGCCAATCCGACCAGGACGACAAGCCGCGCTAAGGGGTTCGTGTTCATCGCCAGCTCGTGCCAGTGAAAATGGGCAAAGCCGCTACTTCGATTATAATATCGCGGCGGCGGCAATTTGTAGCATGAAGCTAAATCAAGGCGGCTCGCGCCGCGGGGCTTGACGCAAACCGCGCTCTGTCGCGACGATTGGCCGAAATCCCGAGGATTTCCGGGACCTGGAGTCGTGGAGGCGGTGATGGCGACGAGGCTCTTTTTCCTGGTCTTCGGCTTGTTATTCGGTGCGGCATCGGTCCAGGCGCAACAAGCTCAGACCCAACAGGAGCCGCAGCTTCCCGACGGACCGGGCAAAGACATCGTTGCCTCCATCTG
>DATGLO010000139.1:0-3152 GCA_035294105.1 Allostellaceae bacterium | reverse complement strand
GCCGGCGCCTGGTCGCTGCCGCCGCAGGAATTACGCCTACCGACGACCATCGATCTCGAACTCGGCCGATTGGCGCGATTCCATTGGTTCGATCCGTTCCGGCCCGATATGGCGGCGATCATGGACGAAGAGGCGGCGAAGCTGATCGCGCCTTATCGCCACACCGCCTACCGCATCGGCTATTTTTCGGACAACGAGGTCGGCTGGTGGGACGGCGCGCTGTTCCTTTTCTATAGCGCGAAGCCGGCGACGAGCTTTACGAAGCAGCGCTGGCTCAAGATGCTGCGCGCGGACTATCGCAACGACTGGCAGCGCTTCACCCAGGATTTCGTGCCGCCGGCCGGGGTCGATTCCTGGGACGCGCTGCTCAAGGCCGAGCAGCCGACGAAGCTCAGGGCCGGCGGCCACGGCATGGCGGCGGTCGAGCACTGGACCGGCCTCGTCGCCGGCGAATATTACCGCGTCGCGCGCGACGCGATCAAAGCCGCCGATCCCAACGCCCTCTTCTTCGGCGACCGCTTGCCGATCTATTACGATCAGGCGGCGATCCGCGCCGAAGCGCCTTATGTCGACGCGATCGCCCTCAACTACAATGTCGACAGCCCCGAAGGCTGGCTCGCGCCCTATTTCTTCGACGGGCTGCGCCAGCTCACGCATGGCAGGGCCGAGCTGATCTCGGAATGGTTCTATGCGGCGCGCGAGAACCGCACGGGAAATCAGAACAACGGCCATCTGATGACGGTCGAGACGCAAGCCGAGCGCGCCGCCGGCGCCGCGGCATCGGCCAAGCTCTTCGCCGGCATTCCGGAGATCGTCGGCGAGCACTGGTTCCAGTATTACGACTATCCGGTCGGCGGCCGCGCCGACAGCGAGGACTATAATTTCGGCCTCGTCGACATCCGCAACCAGCCTTACAAGAAGCTGGTCGACGCGCTCGCCGCCGCCAATCACGATTTGCCGACGATCCACGACCATGCCCGCCCGATCGCGCGGCCGACGGCGAGGAACTTCGCCGTGCCTTATGCGACGATCGACCCCAAGCATCTGTCGTTGATCGATTGGCCGAAGCCCGCCGCGCTGTTGCCGGCGCTTAAAGCCTCGCCCGGCAGCGTTCCTTTCGGCGAGGCCTATCTCGCCTGGAGCCAGAGCGGCCTTGCCCTCGCGACCATCGGCCAGGATTACGACGATCTCGGCCTCTTGGATTACGGCGACAGTTATCCGTTGAGCGAGGCCTATCGCGTCGAGCTCGATGTCGATGCCGGGGCGGGCGCCAAGCGCTTCACGCTTTATTTCATTCCGCCCAAGGGCTCGACCAAGGATTACCCGCCGATGGCGCCGAAGCTCTGCGCCGGCACGGCGGACGAAATGCAAAACAACGCCTGCGCCCGGGTGCCGGGCGCGCAGGCGCTTTATTTCGGCGCCGACCAGCCGCGTATCGTCGCCGAGGCGCTCTTGCCATGGTCGGCGTTCGGCATCGACGGGCCGCCGAAATCGAACAAGCTCGCCCTCGAAGTCTCGGCGGTCTCATGGGACAACGGCCGCTGGATGTCGCTTTCGGGCTTGCCGCCGCAAAAGGGCTCGGCCGCGCCGAAGCGCTGGCTGACCGTGCCGCTCGCCGCGGAAAAGCCGACCGAGTAACAGCGGCGACAGATTGCCGCGTGAGCGAATTCATCCTCGGTTAGCCAAGGCGGCGCTCCTATGGTCCGCGCATGACCCTAAGCGGCGAAGCAACTTCCCCCGCCCGCTCCGATCGTTGGACCGCGATCAAGCGCGCCCTCGCCGGGCGCTGTCCGATCTGCGGCCAAGGCAAGCTCTTCCGCGCTTACCTCAAGCTCTCCGATCATTGCAGCGGCTGCGGCGCGCCGCTCGCCGAATACCGCGCCGATGACGGGCCCGCCTGGGCGACGATCCTCGTCGTCGGCCATCTCGTCGTGCCGTTCTTTATTCTCACCGTGCGCAGCAACGCACCCGACTGGGTCTATTACGCGCTGCTCTTCCCGTTGACGATCGCGCTGACGCTGGGGCTGCTGCCGCGCATCAAGGGCGTCTTCGTCGCGCTCCTCTGGTCATTCGAGATCAAGAACGGCGTGCCCGGCGGCGCGAGCAAAGCCGCGCCGCGCTAGCGGCTAATACTCGTCCTCGACGTAAACGGAGTCGACTTTGCCGCGCCAGCGCGTCGCGAAATCGTCCAAGAGCTTGTCCGCCGGCGTCTTACCCGATTGCGCCGCTTCGAGAAGCGGTGCGAGGAATCCGCTTTCGTCTTCGCCGATGCTGTTGAGCCGCGCGCGGCGCTTCAACCCTGCTTTTGCCAGCTCGACCGCCGCGACCGCGATTTCTTGCAGCCGCTTGCCGCGGAAGCGCGTCTCGAGCCCGAGGCGCGGCACGTCGGCGCGGAGCTGCTCGCGCTCTTCCGCGCTCCAATCCTTGACGAGGTCCCAGGCGGCGGCGAGCGCGCCGTCGTCGTACAGCAGCCCGGTCCAGAACGCCGGCAGCGCGCAGAGATTGCGCCACGGCCCGCCGTCGGCGCCGCGCATCTCGATGTATTTCTTGATGCGAATTTCCGGAAAGACGGTGGTCAGATGATCCGACCAGTCGCTCATGGTCGGGATCTCGCCGGGCAGGCCGGGCAGCTTGCCCGCGAGGAAGTCGCGGAAGCTTTGCCCGGCGACGTCGATGTAATTGCCGTCGCGATAGACGAAGTACATCGGCACGTCGAGCATCCAATCGACATAGCGCTCGAAGCCGAAGCCGTCTTGGAAGACGAAAGGCAAGGTGCCGCAGCGATCGGGATCGGTGTCGGTCCAGACGTGGCTGCGATAGGAGAGATAGCCCGAGGGCTTGCCTTCGTAGAACGGAGAGTTGGCGAAGAGCGCGACGGCGATCGGCTGCAGCGCGAGCGCGACGCGCGACTTCAGCACCATGTCAGCTTCGTCGGCGAAATCGAGATTGACCTGCACGGTGCAGGTGCGAAGCATCATGTCGATGCCGAGCTTGCCCTTCAGCGGCATGTAGCGCCGCATCACCGCATAGCGCCGCTTCGGCATCCAGAAGCAATCCTCGCGCCGCCACTTCGGATTGAAGCCGAGGCCGAGCATGCCGAGGCCGAGCTCTTCGGTCACCTCGCGCATCTGTTTGAGATGGCCATGCAGCTC
>DATGLO010000138.1:0-3421 GCA_035294105.1 Allostellaceae bacterium | reverse complement strand
CGCTCGGCTGGCGCGGCTCGGCGCGGCACTGGCGCAATTACAAGGTCGTCTATCTCGTCATGGCCGGCTTCATGGCACCGATGGTCGTGTCGGTGCACAGCATCGTCGGCCTCGATTTCGCCGCCGGCATTGCCGCGGGATGGCATTCGACGCAGTGGCCGCCTTATTTTTTCATCGGCGCGCTTTATTCCGGCTGGGCCGCGACGCTTCTGCTGATCATTCCCTTGCGGCGGCTTTATCGGCTCGAGCGCATCATCACCGAGCGGCATCTCGAGGTCATCGGCAAGCTGATGCTCGCGACCGGGCTGATGCTCGCTTATTGCTATGCGCTCGAGGCGTTCCAGCCCTTCTATCGCGGCGATCCCGCCGAACGCCACGCCTTCATCAACGGCGTTTTTGGGGTGAAGGGCGGCTCCTACTGGGTGCGCAACAGCTTCAACATCTTCCTGCCGCAACTGCTATGGCTGCCGGCGATCCGCCACAACAAGCCGATTCTGTGGCTTGCTGGCGCTCGGCATCGTCTTCGGGATGTGGTTCGAGCGCTTCAATTTCGTCGTCACTTCGCTTGCCCGGGATTACATCCCGTCGGAATGGGGCACCTTCAACGCGACGATCTGGGATGAAGGGATTCTCTACGGCTCGATCGGCCTCGTCCTCGTCGGCTTCTTCCTTTTCATTCGATTGCTGCCCGCGGTCTCGATGTTCGAGCTGCGCGAAGTCCTGCATCGCAAGGAGCGGACGTGAACGGCGCGCCCGCCAAGCCTTACGGCCTGATCGGCGAATTCGCCGAGCCCGATCACGCCGTGGCGATGGCGCGGCAATTGCGCGACGCGGGGTTCCGCCGCTTCGAGGTGTATTCGCCCATGCCGCTCGAAGAGATGAGCCAGATGTTGCCGCGGCGGCCGCGCGTCGCGCTGGGCCTCATCATGTTTGCCGCGGCGATCGCCGGCGCGGTGCTCGGCTTCTTCATGCAATACGAGATCGCCGTCGTCGGCTATCCGCTCAACATCGGCGGCCGCCCGCTCGATAGCTGGCCGGCCTTCATTCCGAGCGCCTGGAAGATTTGCGCGCTGTTCGTCGTCTATATCGGCTTCGTCGCCTTTCTCGCTTATTGCCGCCTGCCGCAGCTTTATCACCCGATTTTCGACGCGCCGGGCTTCGAGCGCGCCTCGCAGGACCGCACTTTCCTATGCGTCGAGACACGGGATCCGCATTTCGATTCGGACTGGCTGGCAGCGGCATTCCGCCAGCATCGCGCCGAGAAGATCGCCGAGGTCACGCGATGAAGCACGCGGCTCTCATCGCGCCTTTGCTGCTTGGCATCGCGACGCTCGCCGCCTGCGACAAGATGGCGAACCAGCCCAAGCAACTGCCTTACGAAATCTCGCCCGGCCAGACGAGCGATCCCGACATCGAGCCGCCGCCCGCCATCGTCGCCCGCGACGAGGAGCCGCCGCCCGCGCCGCCGCCCGTCACGCTGGCGCTGCTGCAGCGCGGGCAAGAGCGGTTCGATATCTACTGCGCGCCCTGTCACGCGCGCACCGGCAACGGCGACGGCATGATCGTGCAGCGCGGTTTCCCCGCGCCGCCTTCCTATATGAGCGACCGGCTGCTGGCGGCGCCATCGCAACATTTCTACGACGTCATCACCAATGGCTATGGCGCGATGTTTTCCTATGCCGATCGCGTCGCGCCCGCCGATCGTTGGGCGATCGCCGCCTATATCCGCGCGCTGCAAGCAAGCCAACATGCCGCCGTTAAAGACCTTTCCGCCGGCGAAAGGGCGAAGCTGCCATGACGCGCGCCGCAGCCTATCGCCGCTGTCGCCTCGCCGCGCTCGCCGCCTTTGTCGCGGGCGGCATCGCGACGACCGCCGGTGCGCTGCTCGACCCGCAGGCCTTCTTTCCCGCCTGGCTCGCGGCATTCTGGTACTGGCTCGCTTTTCCGCTCGGCGCGCTCGCGCTGCTGCTCATCCACAATTTGACCGGCGGTAAATGGCAAGTCGTCGCACGTCCGCCGCTCGACGCGGCGGTGGCGACAATGCCGCTGTTCATCCTCGCTTTTCTTCCCGTGCTCGCGGGGCTGCACGATCTTTACGCTTGGACGCGGCCACAGCCCGCGCCCTTGGTCAATCGCTGGTATCTCAACCTCGACTTCTTCGGCTTACGCGCCGCGTTGTATTTCCTCACCTGGAATTTCTTCGCCTTTTGGCAGCTGCGGCGCAGCAACGATGCGCCGCGCTCGCAAGCGTTGAGCGCCCTGGGCTTGATCCTTGTCGGAGTCAGCGCGACCTGGGCCGCCATCGACTGGATCATGTCGATCGAGCCCAACTGGTTCTCGAGCATCTTCGGGATGATGACGGGCTCGGGCTCGTTCGTGACCGCGCTCGCTTTCGCTCTGGTCGTCATCATCGTCTGCTCGCGTCCCGAGGGCGTAACGGACGATGCCTTCCGCGACCACCTTGCCAATCTCGCGACCATTCTGCTCGCGGTCGATATCTTTTGGGCCTACACCTCCTTCAGCCAGTGGTTGATCATCTGGGAGGAAAACCTCACCAGCGAAATCCCGTGGTATATCGAGCGGCTGCGGCCGCTCTGGCGCTCGACCGTCCTCGTCATCGTCTTCCTCAACCTCGCCGTGCCGTTGTTCGCGCTCGTCTGGACGCCGGCGAAGCGCAACGCCGCGCTCGTACGCAACGTCTCCTTCGTGCTTCTGCTCGGCGGCATGCTGCAGAGCTGGTGGCTGATCCTGCCGCCCTTCCGCGCAAACGGCCTGTCCTGGATTGCACCGGTGACGATGTTGGCTTTCGGCGGCCTGTGGTTGTGGCTGTTCCTGTGGTGGCTCGAACGGGGAAAATGGTTCGCGGCGCCCGGCAGCCTGTCGGTCACGGGAGCGAAGTCATGACCGACAGCGATCGCAACGAGCGGATCGTCGTCAATAACGAGACGCATTTCGAAGCCTCGGATATGCGCGTTACCGCCGTCGCGGCGATCGCGGCAGGCGTGCTGCTTTACGTCACGCTCGTCCCTTTGTTCGGCGAGCGCGTCCAGCTCGACCCTTACCTCGTCGTGACCTATGGCGAGGCGCGGCTGCTCGTCGGGATTTGGGACGGCGATAAGATCTTCCTCTGCGCTTGAGCGCGGCCCGCTAGGCTGAGGGTGGCGCTCCGCCTCTCGCGCACGAAACACTGCTATCGCGCGCTATCGTCGCTATAGTGGCGCCGCGATGCCTGGGGGATTCCGGTCCCCGAGGCAAAGCGAACCGATGTTTCCGTTGCCGCTCGCGAGACGCCCCCGATGCTTAAAGCAGAACGTGTCCGGCGCTTCATTCCGGGGCTGACTTCCGTCGTCCTCATCGCAACAAGCCTATGGGTGGCGCCGTCTTTGGCCTTGGCCGAGGACGGCGCTTTGCTTTTCAGCGA
>DATGLO010000137.1:0-14290 GCA_035294105.1 Allostellaceae bacterium | reverse complement strand
GTCCAGCCGACGAGGATGCCGGCAACGACGTGGCGATTCATCGCTTCATAGAGCTCGCTCGGGTTCAGGGTGATCGGCGCGCCGCCCATCTCGATCGCGATTTCGCCGAGGTTGCGCGAGGAAGCCGCGAGCTTCATGCCCTTGACGTCGTCGAGCGTCTTGATCGGCTTGTTCGAATTGAGGATCGAGCCCGGGAAAGTGAAGAGCGCGAGCGCCTTGACCTGCTCGTATTCGGGATTGAGCAGCCCCTTGGCGTAGAGGCGCCAGAGGGCGACGCTCGACCGTCGCGTGTCGCTGTTGAGGAAGGGCAAATCGCTCACCTGCGTGCGCACGAATACCGAAGCATAGGAGCCGAAGGTGCCGAAGGAGATCTGCGCGACATTCGCCACCGTGCGCTCGTAGATGTTGTCGAACGTACCGAGCGTCGGTCCCGCGATGAGCTGGATCTTGAGCGTGCCGTCGGAAGCTTTCTCGACGTCGTTGATCCACGGCGTCATGCCATCCGTGTTGACATAAGAAACCGCCGGGGCGGGAAAGCCGAATTTCAGCGTGACCGCTTGGGCGTGCGCGAAGCTCGGCGCGGCGATGAGAAGGGAAAGGGCGAACGCGCGGCGCCCGAACGCGGATGGCATGGATGTCTCCCTGTACAATTTTCATTTGTCGGAGCCGCTGCGATGCGCGCAGCGGCGCTCCCGCAACTCCGTCGCGACTCGTTTCGGAGCGCGCGTCGTCAACTTGGCCGCAACGCGCCTTGCCTGTCAACCGTTGCGATGCGCCGCAGCGGCCATCAATGCATCACCCCGCCGCCATCGACGACGAGGGTCTGGCCGGTGATGAAATCGCTGTCGGGCGAGCAAAAGAACACGCAGGCGCCGACCAGGTCTTGCGGGTCCTCCTGGCGCCCAATGGCGCGGGTCTTCGCCATCGCCTCGAGCACGCCCGGGATATCGTTGCGGCCTTTCAGATACTCGGTCGAGGTGAGGCCCGGCGCGATCGCGTTGACGCGAATGCCGTCCCTGCCGAGCTCGTTGGCCATCGAACGCGTCATGGCGATGATCGCGCCCTTGGTCGAGACGTAATGCAGCATCATCGGCACGCCTTTGAAGACCGTGCCCGAGGCGATGTTGACGATCTTGCCGTAGCGCTGGCGGCGCATGATCGGCAGGGCGGCTTTGACGCAAAGGAAGCTGCCGCGGACATTCACCGCAAAAGCGCGCTCCCAATCCTCGGCGCTGATCTGGTCGAGCGGCACCGCGACATAGCGCGCGAAGACCGCGGCGTTGTTGACGAGGATGTGCAACCCTCCGAACGCCGCCTCGGTATCGCGGATGAGCGCCGCGACCTGGCGCTCGTCGCTGACATCGCAGCGGCGGCTCTCGGCCACGCCGCCGGCCGCGCGGATCGCCTTGACGGTCGCCTCGCTCGGCTCGATATCGGCAATCATCACCTTGGCGCCTTCGGCCGCGAGGCCTTGCGCGTAAGCGGGGCCGATGCCGGAGGCGGCGCCGGTGACGATCGCGACCTTGCCGTCGAGCTTGCCCATCTGCTTCCTCCCGCTTTGTGGGTAACCCCCTCACCCTCTCCCCCAGCGGGGAGAGGGTTGGGGTGAGGGGGCTCTCTTTAGCCTAATGCTTGATCGCGCCGCCATCGACCACGAGGCACTGACCGGTGACGAAATCGCTGTCGGGCGAGGCGAAGAAGATGCAGGCGCCGACGAGGTCCTCGGGCACTTCTTCGCGCTGAATGGAGCGCGTGTTCGCTATCGCCGCGAGGTAATCGGCGTAATTGTTCTTGCCCTTAATGTAGTCGGTCGAGGTGAGGCCGGGCGCGATGGCGTTGACGCGGATGCCGTCCTTGCCGAGCTCGGTCGAGAGCGCGCGCGTCATGCCGAGGATCGCGCCTTTGGTCGAGACGTAATGCAGCATGTTCGGCGGGCCGTTCCACACCGTGCCCGAGGTGATGTTGATGATCTTGCCGTATTGCTTGCGCCGCATGATCGGCAGGACGGCCTTGACGCATTCGACCATGCCGCGGACATTGACGGCGAAATAGCGATCCCATTCGGCCGCGCTCAGCTCTTCGACCGGCGTGCGGTCCATGCGCGCCAGCGACGCATTGTTGACGAGGATGTCGACGCCGCCATAAGCCTCGTCGACGGCGCCGACGAAGCGCGCGACCGCGGCGCCGTCCGACACATCGCAGATTTCACTCATGGCCTCGCCGCCGGCTTTTTTGACCTCGGCGACGACGCGATCGGCGGGCTCGATATCGGCGATGGCGACCCAGGCGCCCTCGGCGGCGAGCCCGCGCGCGTAATAAGCACCGATACCTTGCGCCGCGCCGGTGACGATCGCGACCTTGCCGTCGAGCCTTCCCATCTTCTCCTCCGCTTTGTGGGTTACTCCCTCGCCCCCTGCCTCTCCCATATCGTGGGAGACGGGCGAGCGACAAGCCCCTCGCCCGCTTGCGGGAGAGGGGTGAGGGCCGCGGAATTGCATCATCCTTCGTCCCACCTCGGCGAATAGCCGCCCCATTCCACCAGCCGATCGCCATCCGCGAGCTTGTCGATCGCCGCGCGATCCTCGGGCGCGAGCACGAAATCGAAAATGTCGATGTTGGCGGCGGCGTGCTCGCGCTTGCCCGCTTTGGGGATGGCGCAGACCTTGTCCTGATCGAGGAGCCAGCGCAGCGCGACCTGGCCGCCCGACTTGCCGTATTTCTTGCCGATCGCGGCCAGGGTCTTGTCGCGAAACACGCGGCCGCGCGCCAGCGGCGCATAGGCCGTGAGTACCAGCCCGTGGCGCCTCATCTCGGCGCTCAGCGCGCGCTGCGACAGGAAGGGATGATATTCGACCTGATTGCAGACGATGTCGGCGCCGTAGCGCTCGAGCGTCTCCTTGAGCAGTGCCACGGTAAAATTGGAAACGCCGATGGCGCGCGCCTTGCCGGCATCGCGCAGCCGGCCGAGCGCTTCCAGCGTCTCGCCCAAAGGGATGCTGGCGTTCGGCCAATGGATCAGCAGCAGGTCGACCTGGTCGAGGCCGAGGCGCTTCAAGCTCTCGTCATGCGAGCGCCGCAGATCGGCTGCGCGCAGATTGCTGGGCGCGATCTTGGTGGTGAGGAAAATCTCGTCGCGCGGCACGGCGCTGTCGCGGATCGCGCGGCCGATCTCCGCTTCGTTAACGTAGATTTGCGCTGTATCGATATCGCGATAGCCGAGATCGAGCGCCATGCGTGTCGCTTGATAGGCAACGTTTCCGGAGAGCGCCCAGGTGCCGAAGCCCAAAGCCGGCACTGTCACGTTTTTGACCGAAATCCGGCGCATATCCCTTCCTCCATATGGTGGAGACGCTTGCACGCACCGCGCGAATCCTCAATGGTGTAGGACATAAAGAGGTTCGGACGTTCGATGGTCGGGGGTGTTTTTCCGCGATTGACGCTGGTAGCGGCGCTTGTCGGCGCCGGCCCTGCGTCCGGTATCGCCGATCCCGTTGTCGTGCCGCTTCCGCCGGAAGCGCAAGTCCTTGCGATTCCGCCGGCAAAGGGGCTTGCCGATATCAATCCGAGCGCCGGGCCTGCGGCGACAACAACGGCGTCGCCACCCGCCGCTTCCCCGCCGCCTGCGGCTGCCGCGCCGGCGAAGCCGGCCCCCACCGCCGCCGCGCCCGCCGCGTCGGCCGCCCCGGTCGCGGTTGCTCCTTCCGTTGCCGCGCCCGGCGGCGCGGCAACGACGGCGGCGGCGCCTGCCAATCCGCCTCCGCCCGTGCCGCTTTCGCATGAAGTGGTGCGCGGCGTCGATGCCGCGGCGCTGCAAGCCGCGCTGCAAGGCAGCGATTCGACGATCGACGGCCGTACGGCGGATAAGGCAACGCTTAACGCGGTTTATCAGCCGCATGGCTTCGCGCCGGTTTGGACCGAGGCGCGCGAGGAAGCCTTCGCCGCCGCGCTCGGCAACGCCGCGGCGCAAGGGCTCGATGCCTCTGCCTATAAGGTGACGGCGACGAAGCCGGTCGCCCGCGAGTTGCTGCTGACCGACGCGTTCTTGCGTTACGCCGCGGCGTTGGCGCATGGGCGCGTCTCGCCCAAGGATTTCGAGACCGATTGGCGCATCGACCCGCCGCCTTTCGACGCACCACACGTCTTCGACGCCGCGATGGCGGGCGAGATCGGCGCGGTGCTCGCCGGCCTCGCACCGCATGAGCCGGAATACGAGCGCCTGCTCCAGGCATTGCAGCGCTACGAGACGCTCGCGCAGAAGCCGTGGCATGTCCTCTTCTCGCCGACATCGATCGAGCCCGGCGCCCATGGCGCGATCGTTCAAGAGCTGCGCGATCGCTTGACCGCCGAGGGCTATTACGACGGCACCAAGCCGGTTGACGATCCCACCCGGTACGGTCCCGATCTCGCGGCGGCGGTGTCGCGTTTCCAAGCGACGCATGGACTCCCTGTCGACGGCGCGGTCGGCAAGCTGACCCTTGCCGCGCTCAACATCTCGCCGGCGCTGCGCGCGCGGCAGATCCGCTGGAATCTCGAGCGCTGGCGCTCGCTGCCGCGCATCGATGCGCCCGAGCGGATCGAGATCAACGCCGCCGCCGCGACCGCGACGCTGTTCGCCGACGGCGAGCCGGTACGCGTCATGAAGGCGATCGTCGGCGCGTCGGTTCATCCAACGCCGGTGCTGCGCGCGCGCATGCGATCGGTGTTGCTCAATCCGCCCTGGATCGTGCCGAGCTCGATCATCAAGAACGAGATCCGGCCGATGCTGCTGAAGGACCCGAATTACCTGCAGCGCTTCGGCTTCTCCTATCAGGAGATCAACGGCAGCAAGGAGCTGGTGCAGCATCCGGGGCCGGGCAATTCGCTCGGCCTCGTCAAGTTCGAGATGCCGAATGCCGACGACGTTTATATGCACGACACGCCCGAGCGCCGTCTCTTCGCGCTGTCGCGGCGCTATATCAGCCATGGCTGCGTGCGCGTCGAGGATCCGCGCGAGCTGGCGCGCATCCTGATCGATTCCGACAAATGGTCGCGCGATGCGATCGACGCCGCGATCGCGACCGGCCAGACGCAAAAGATCCCGCTGCGCAAGACCTTGCCGGTCTATGCGCTCTATTTCACCGCCTTCGTCGATCCCGACGGCACGGTGGAATTCCGCGACGACGTTTACGGTCGCGACCGCCGCCTCGCAGAAGCGCTGGCGGCGCGCGCAGCCGCCGATCGCTTGGCTGCCAACAGCGTGAAGGAACAAGCGGCGGCGAATTAACGGGGGGCGGGGGCCACGCGGATGAACGGGGGAAAGCGCCACGCGCGGCGCGATCTGCTTGCTTTGGCGGCGGCCGCGGCGGCCGGCGTCATCGCGGCGCCGCTCTTTCCCAGGCCGGCGATCGCATTAACGCGCGCGCCTTATAAGCGCACGCTCGCCTTTCGTAATCTTCGCACCGGCGACCAGCTCAGCCTCGTCTATTGGGCCGACGGGCGTTACCTGCCCGAGGCGATAGAGCTCATCGCCCATGTCATGCGCGACGGCCGCACCGGCGAGACGCATCCAATCGATCGCCGCCTGATCGACCTGATGGCGCGGCTGCGCGCGACCTTGCGTAGCAGCGAGCCGTTGCAGATCGTCTGCGGCTATCGCTCGCCCGCGACCAACGCGCTGCTGCGCGAGACGTCCGAGGGCGTCGCCGCCAACAGCCTCCACATGGCCGGCGCGGCAGTCGATCTGCGCGTCAAGGGACGCGGCCTTGCGGCGGTCCGCCGCGCCGCGCTGTCCTTGAAATCCGGCGGCGTCGGCTATTATCCGCGCTCCAATTTCGTCCATATCGATGTCGGGCCGGTGCGGCGCTGGTAACCGGCCCCCCCCCTCAAGGAGCTAAAGCAAGATGGCTGATGCCACCCCGATCAAGGTCATGGCGCTTTCCGGCAGCCTGCGGAAAGGCTCGTTCAACACGCTGTTGCTGCATGCGGCCAAGGAGCTCGCGCCGCCGGGCATGAGCATCGAGATCTACGATCTCGCGCCGATCCCGATGTACAACGACGACATTCGCACCGGCCCCGGCTATCCGCCGGTGGTGCAGGCGTTCCGCAGCGCCATCGCGGCCTCCGACGCGATCCTCTTCGCTTCGCCCGAATACAATTATTCAGTCTCGGGCGTCCTTAAGAATGCGATCGACTGGGCGTCGCGCGCGCCGAGCCAGCCTTTCGACGGCAAGACCGGCGCCATCGTCGGCGCTTCGGGCGGCGCGCTCGGCACGGCGCGCAGCCAGCGCGACCTGCGCTGGATCATGTCGGGCCTCAACATGTATATGGTCAACCTGCCGCATGTCTATGTCGGCAGCGCGGCGCAGAAATTCGACGCCGCGGGCAAGCTTACGGATCAAGCCTCGCGCGACTTCATCAAGGAGCTGCTCGTCAACCTCGCCGATCTGACGCTGCGCCTGAGGCGGCGCTGAGCGCCAGGCCGGCTGCGCTCACGGCACCAGCACCGCCGCGCCGGTGAGGAGGCCCTCGCGCAGATCGGTGAGGGCTTCGTTCGCGCGCTCGAGCGGATAGGCCTGCGTCGTCGTCTTGATCGGGATGGTCGGCGCGAGCGCCAGAAATTCTTCGCCGTCCTGGCGCGTCAGGTTCGCGACCGAGCGGACGATCCGCTCTTCCCAGAGAAGGCGATAGGGAAAGCGCGGGATGTCGCTCATATGGATGCCCGCGCAGACGACGGTGCCGCCCTTTGCCGTCGCGGCGAGAGCCGCCGGCACCAAGGGCCCCACCGGCGCGAAGATCAGCGCGGCATCGAGCTTTTCGGGCGGCATCTCGCTCGAGCCGCCGGCCCATTCCGCGCCGAGGCTCTTGGCGAAATCCTGCCCTTCGCGATCGCCGTCGCGGGTGAAGGCGAAGAGGCGCTGGCCGCGATGCTTGGCGACTTGCGCGACGATATGCGCGGCCGCGCCGAAACCGTAGATGCCGAGCCGCTCGGCCGGCCCGGCAAGCCGCAGCGCGCGATAGCCGATGAGCCCGGCGCATAGCAGCGGCGCCGCGGCGACGTCGTCGAGGCCCGGCGGCAGCGGGAAACAGAAGCGCGCATCGGCGATCGCGTGATCGGCATAGCCGCCGTCGATGGTGTAGCCGGTGAAGCGCGCGTTATCGCACAGATTCTCGCGGCCGCTGCGGCAATAGGCGCAAGTCCCGCAAGTGAAGCCGAGCCAGGGCACGCCGATGCGCTCGCCGGGCGCGAGGCCGGTAACGCCCGCACCGAGCGCTTCGACAGTGCCGACGATCTCGTGGCCGGGAATGAGCGGCAGCTTCGGCTGCGTCAGCTCACCGTCGACGACATGCAGATCGGTGCGGCAAACGCCGCAAGCCGCGACGCGCAGCAATACCTGATGCGCTCCCGGTTGCGGCAAGGGCAACGCGGTCTCGAGCCGTAGCTTCTCATGCGCCGCCATGAGCCGCATCGCGCGCATAATGTTGCCTCTCAGGGTGAGTCGCCGCGCATCGATGCCGGATGGCCCGGCAGCCGCAAGCTGCCGACCGGCGTCAGCTTGTCGCTTTGCAAGCGCAGGATAGCGACATTGCCTTCGCTATAGCTGGCGACATAGAGGAAACGGCCGTCCGGGCTGAAGGCGAGGCCTTCGGCGCCGCCGACAATGAGCGTGTCGCCGATCTTCTGCACTTTCTTGCCTTCGATGCGCAAGAGCGCGATGGCCGAATGCTCGTGATGATAGAACGCCGTCTTCGGCGCGTCGGTGCCGTTGAGCAGCAGCGAGACGGCGTAACCGCCGACTGGACTGACGGCAAGGCCTTCGGGCCCGTCGCCGACCGCGATCTGATCGACGACGCGTGGCGGATTGAGCGTCAGGTCGATCACCGAAAGGGTATCCATCTGGCCGTCCGACGCGCCGCTGCCCTGGTTGTTGACGAGGCCGAGCTTGCCGTCGGGCGTGATCGCTACGTTGTAGGGAAAGATGCCGGTGGTCATGGCATAGCCGGTATCGGCGACCTTGCCGTTGTCGATCTTCAACAGCGCGACCTTGTTCGCTTTCGTCAAGGTGACGAGCGCGCGCTTGCCGTCGGGCGCGATCGCGACCGCGGTCGGGTCGGCATCGGGAATATCGAGCGGCGTGTTGGCGACCAGCGTCGCCATCTTGGTCTTGCCGTTGACACTGAGGAGGCTCACGGCGTTGTCGGCGCGATCGGCGATCAGCGCGAAATTGCCGCCGTGATCGATCGCCATACCCGAAGGCTGCTTGCCGACGGCGAGGGTCGAGGCGAGCTTCGGCGGATTGGCGGTCAGGTCGATGACGTAGACTTGATCGCCCGGCACGTCCTTAAAGCCGCCATGGCCGTCGTCGACCGAATGAACCGCGTTCGCGACGAGGGCCATGCGATTGTCGGGCGTGATCGCGATGTTGGTGGGCGGGCCGTGGATCGAATTCTCGAGCGGCAGATTGGCGGCGATCTTCGGCTGGACGCGATTTTGGATGTCGATGATCGAGATCGAGTCCTTGCCGGGGCCGAGCTCGATCATCTTGCCGTTGGCGTCATAGCCGCGCTTCTCGTCGTTGCCCACGACCAGGAACTGCGCGCGCGCGACGCCGGCGGCGCAGGTAAGCGCAAGGCAGATAGCGGCGAAGAGCTGCGTTCTCATGAAGCGGAGTTTGCCACGATTGCGCGGCCGCCGTCATCCTCTGCTATAACGTGGCACCATGCCGCCGAAACGGAATCCCCTGGGTCTCAATCCCTTGCAGTTGAAGACCCTCACCCTTTTGCAAGCGCTCGCGCGCTTGCCCGAGCACGCGCAACGCGAAGGCGATGCGATCCGCGTCGCCAACATGCCGCCGCCGCACGGCGATCATTTTCATCTAGGCGACGCGGTGGTGGCGACGCGCGACGCCTCGGGCCTTTTCAACGAGGCCGCCTGGATCGCGCTCGAGCGCAAGGGTTTGATCAAATCGGATTTTCCCGATGCCGCGCTGCTGACGCCGGCCGGGCAGGAATACGATACCGGCTTGCTCGACCGCATCGTCCATCAATCCGACCATCACGGGCACTGAACGCGTTTATCGCTTCTTGTCGTTGCAATCGAGGGACGCTCGCAACGGCGAGGGAACGAAGAGAGCGGCCTTTACCAGCGCAGCTGATCGAGCGCGGCGATGGGATGCGCGCCGGCGGCCGCGGCCGCTTTGGCGATGCGGGCAGGATCGGGTTGCCGGCCGCCGCTGCAGCCGAACTCCTCGTAATGGATGCCGCCGGCGACGACGATCGCGTCGATGCCCGCGGCATTGGCGCCGGCGATATCGGTCCGCAGCGAATCGCCGATGCCGAGGATGCGCTTGGGATCAGCGATGCCGAGCTTGTCGAGCGCCTGCTTATAGACCCCGGGATAGGGCTTGCCGTGCCAGCGCACCTTGCCGCCGATCGCTTCGTAGCGCTGCGCAATGGTACCGGCGCAGATCGCGCGCCGCCCCAAATGGTGCACGACGAGATCGGGATTGGCGCAGACCATCGGCAGGTCGCGCCGCCGCGCCGCTTGCAGCATCTCTTCGTAGCCGTCGACGTTTTCGTCCCAGCCCCAAGGGCCGGTGTTGTGAATGAATTCGGCTGCGGCGATATCGTCGACGCGCTCGAGATCGAGCCCGTCGAGAACGTCGCTCTCGCGCGACGGCGCGATGTGATAGCAGGCGCGGCCGAGCGCGGCGTGGAACGCATCGTCGCGGCGATAGAGATGCTGCCAGGTCTCTTCGCCCGAGGTGTGGATATGATCGTAGAGATCGCGCGCGATGCCGACCTCGGCGATGCGCTTCGCCACCGGTTCGGCGCGGCGCGGCGCGTTCGAGAGGACGAGAGTCGCTTTGCCCACGGCGCGCAGCCTGCGCAGCGCGTCGAGCACGCCCGGGAAAGGCTTCGCGCCGTCATGCAGCACGCCCCAGACATCGAGGATCACCGCGTCGTAGCGGTCGATGATCCCGGCAATGCCGGGAAGCACCGGAATGTCAGAGGCCCCTACCTCAGAGCCCATGCGGCGTCGTCGAGGGGAGATGCGCGTCGGCGCCGACCGCGGCGGCGACCGAGGTAAAGCCGTCGCGCGCCAAGAGGGTGGCGAGCTCTTGCTTGATGCGCTGAACGAGGCGCGGCCCCTCGAAGATGAGCGCGGTATAGAGCTGCACCAGCGATGCGCCGGCGCGAATCTTCTTATAGGCGTCGGCACCCGAGGAGATGCCGCCGACGCCGACGATCGGCAGCTTGCCGCTGGTGAGGCGATACATCTCGGCGAGCAGCGCGGTCGAGGGCTCGAAGAGCGGTGCGCCGGAAAGGCCTCCCGGCTCGTGCGCGGAGGGGCTCGTCAGCTCGGCCGGCCGCGCCACGGTGGTGTTCGCGATGATGAGCCCGTCGATGCCCGAGGCGAGCGCCGCCTCGGCGAGATCGCTGCGCTCTTCGGCGCTGAGATCGGGCGCGATCTTCAAGAGCAGCGGCGGCGGGTTACGCAGGCCGAGCTTGGCGCGCGCTTCCGCCAGCGCGCCGATGAGCCGCGTCACTGCGCTCTTGCGCTGCAGATCGCGCAAGCCCGGCGTGTTGGGCGACGAAATATTGACGGTGAGGTAATCGACCAGCGGCGCGAGGACGCGCACGCCCTCGACGTAGTCGCCGATCTCGTCCTGCGTGTCGCGGTTCTTGCCGATATTGGCGCCCACCATGCCGAGCCGCTCGCGGCGCAAGGCGAGGCGTCGCGCCGCGGCTTCGAGCCCGCGGCTGTTGAAGCCGAGCCGGTTGATGACCGCGCGGTCCTCGTAGAGGCGGAACAGCCGCGGCTTGGGATTGCCCGGCTGCGGCCACGGCGTGATGGTGCCGCATTCGACGAGGCCGAAGCCGAAGGCCAGCATCGCGTCGGGGGCTTCGGCATCCTTGTCGAAGCCGGCGGCGAGGCCGACCGGGTTGGGCAGGCGATGGCGCCAGATTTTCACCTGGAGCGATGGCGGATCGGGCGCCGCGGCTTTCGGCGCAAAGCCCATTGCCAATGCGCGGATGGTCGCGCGATGAGCGGCTTCCGGCGGCAGCAGCCGGACCAGCGGCAGGGCGAGATCGAAGATCGCGGACATCGGTAAAACGCTAGAACAAGATCGCGAAAATTGGAACGGTGAGCAAGCGAATGGCACTTTAAATTCCCTCGCCCCTCCGGGAAGAGGGGGCGACCAGGCCAACCGCTCTTCGCGGTTGGCCGCCAAGGGTTCGATCGCGAAGAGCGATCGAACTGGTCGCGGGTGAGGCAGTTGCGTCCTAATCCCCCTCACCCGGCGCTTTGCGCCGACCTCTCCCCGCGGGGAGAGGTTTGAATTAATGGCGCTGGTTTGCGAGAACATCGGAACATGCCGCAAAACTCCGTGCCGGCCCCGCTCATCGAGACCTCGACTCCGCTTTCGACTGCCGCGATCGGCCTGCCGGCCGCGCCGGCGCTGGTCGCGGGCTTTGGCGAGGCCGCATGGCTGACGCCCGACGGCGAGGTCGAGATACTGCCGCTGGGCGAGGCGGCGCAGCGCGCCAAAGCGACGGCGCCCTTTCTCTGTCATACGCGGGCGACCGCGCGGCGTTTGGGCACCGGCTCTTTTCCGGCGCTCGATCTGCTTGAACTTTTTGCCTTCGTCTATCCGGCGACATTCTGCCTGCCGACGCCGCGCGGCCTCGCCGCCGCGCTCGGTCTGGCGCTGCCGAAAGGAATCGAGGCCGAAGCGCTCGCGCTCGTCGACGCGGCGCGCGTGCTGCTGGCGCGGCTCAACGCCAAGGGCGAAAGCGATGCGCGGGCGATCGCGCTGGCGATGGATAAAGGCGGCTGGGGCTGGGGACCCGCCGTGCTCGCCGCGCTGCCGGCGAGCGATGCGACGACCAGC
The DNA here is from genome assembly GCA_035294105.1 of Allostellaceae bacterium. GTDB lineage: Bacteria > Pseudomonadota > Alphaproteobacteria > ATCC43930 > CGMCC-115725 > CAIKMD01. Next base: position 2,417 of record DATGLO010000137.1, on the reverse strand, counting down.
CACGGCCTCGCGCAATGGCGCAAGCTGGGCGAGTGGCAGGATCACGCGCCGGAACCGCCGCCCGGCAATTTACCGGTCGAGGAAAGCGAGGCGCGGCGACGGCTGGGGGAATTGCTCGGCGCCGAGGCGGAGCCGCGGCCGCAGCAATCGGACTACGCTGCCGCGGTCAGCGCCGCTTTCCAGCCGCGCGACCTGCCGGATGCGCCGCATCTCGTGCTTGCCGAGGCCGGCACCGGCGTCGGCAAGACCCTCGGCTATGTCGCGCCGGCGAGCGTTTGGGCCGAGAAGAACGAGGGCGGTGTCTGGCTCTCGACCTATACGCGCAATCTCCAGCATCAGATCGCGGGCGAACTCGATCGGCTCTATCCCGATCCCGCGGAAAAGAATCGCCGCGTCGTCGTGCGCAAGGGCCGCGAAAATTATCTCTGCCTCCTCAACTACGAGGAAAGTCTCGCGCAGCTGCCGATGCGCGCCTATGACGCCGTGGCGCTGGGGCTGATGGCGCGCTGGATCGGCGCGACGCGCGACGGCGACATGGTCGGCGGCGATTTGCCCGGCTGGCTGCCCGAGCTGATGGGCCGCGCGCAAACGACCGCGCTTGCCGACCGCCGCGGCGAATGCATCCATTCCGCTTGTCCGCATTATCGCCGCTGCTTCATCGAGAAGAGCGTGCGGCGGGCGCGGCGCGCGCGGCTGGTCATCGCCAATCATGCGCTGGTGATGATCCAGGCGGCGCTCGGCGGGCTCGACGACGCGTATTTGCCGACGCGCTATGTCTTCGACGAAGGGCACCATCTTTTCGAGGCCGCCGACAATGCTTTCTCGGCGGCGCTTACCGGTCAGGAAGGCATCGAGCTGCGGCGCTGGCTCTTGGGCAACGAAGGCCGCGGCCGCTCGCGCGCGCGCGGCTTGAAGCGGCGCATCGAAGACCTCGTCGCCGCCGACGAGATCGCGGCAAAGGCGCTCGACGAAATTCAGATGGCGGCGCGGGTGCTGCCGGGCGAGGGCTGGTCGGCGCGGCTGCAGGACGGCCGGCCGCTCGGCGCGTTCGAGGCGTTCCTCGCGCTGGTGCGGCAACAAGTATTGGCGCGGGCGCCCGAAGGCGACCAGGCCTATAGCATCGAGACCGAGCTCAGGCCTGCGCTCGACGGACTGCCGGAAGCGGCGCAGACGCTGGCCGAGAAGTTGAAAGCGCTCGAAGCGCCCATTGCCGTGCTCGGCAAGCGCCTCGCATCAAGGCTCGCAGACGAAGCGGCCGAGCTCGATACCGGCACGCGCATCCGCATCGAGGCGACGCTCAGGAGCCTCCATCGCCGCGGCATCGTCGAGCTGGGCGGCTGGCGCGCGATGCTCGCGGCAACGATCGGCGAGCCGAGCCCGGCGTTCGTCGACTGGCTGGCGCTCGAGCGTTTCGACGGCAACGAGCTCGATGTCGGCATGCATCGTCATTGGGTCGATCCGATGAGGCCTTTCGCCGAGCAGGTGATGAAAGAAGCGCATGGCGTGCTCATCACCTCGGCGACGTTGACGGACGGCAGCGGCGATCCGGTCAAGGATTGGGAAGCCGCCGAGGCGCGCAGCGGCGCGTTGCATCTCGCGGGCCAAGCGATGCGTGCGCGCGTGCCGTCCCCGTTCGATTATCAAAAGCAGACGCGCGTCTTCATCGTCACCGATGTGCGGCGCGACGACGCGGCGCAAGTGGCCGGCGCCTACCAGGCGCTTTTCAAAGCCGCGGCCGGCGGCGCGCTCGGCCTCTTCACCGCGATCGCACGGCTCAAGGCCGTGCATCAGCGCATCGCCGCGCCGCTCGCCGAGGCGGGCCTCACCTTGCTCGCGCAGCATGTCGATGCGATGGACGCGGCGACGCTCGTCGATATTTTCCGCGCCGAGGAGGATGCGTGTTTGCTCGGCACCGATGCTTTGAGGGACGGTATCGACGTGCCGGGCCGCTCGCTGCGCCTCGTCGTGTTCGATCGCGTGCCCTGGCCGCGGCCCGATATTTTGCACAAAGCGCGCAAAGCCCGGTTCGGAGGCAGCGCTTTCGATGACGCGATCACGCGCCTGCGCCTGCGGCAGGCTTTCGGCCGGCTCGTGCGACGCGCCGACGATCACGGCGTCTTCGTGCTGCTCGATCGTCAGATGCCGTCGCGGCTTTTGGGCGCATTTCCCGAAGGCGTCGAGATCCGCCGCGTCGGCATCAAGGACGCGGTTGCCGAGACGGCGGCGTTTTTGAAGCAAGGGCTCGCCCCCTAATACATCGTCCTGCCCGCTTTCGCGGGGACGACGACGATAATTAGTCGTTCGTGAAGAATCCGACTTTTCAGGGGGAATGAGGGATTTGGCGCGGTGAGAGCGCAGCCAGGATCAGGCACAAAAGCAGCTGCAGCCACCTGACGAGGATGCGGAAGTTGTAGCCG
>DATGLO010000136.1:0-3177 GCA_035294105.1 Allostellaceae bacterium | reverse complement strand
GATCACCGCCTTGTCGATATTCGGCACGCGGTTGCGCACCATGGCGATCAGCGCGGCGAATTCCTCGGGCACGGCGTAGCCGACCGTGTCGGGGATGTTCACCGTGCGCGCCCCCGCCTTGATCGCCGCTTCGACGGTGCGGCAAAGGAAATCATGCTCGGTGCGCGAGCCGTCCTCGCACGACCATTCGACATCGTCGCAGAGCTTGCGCGCCAAGGTCACGCTATCGATGACCGCCTGATACACCTGATCGGGCGCCATCTGCAGCTTGTATTTCATATGCAGCGGCGAGGTCGAAATGAAGGTATGGATGCGCGGCCGCTTGGCGTGCTGCACCGCCTCCCAGCAGCGCTCGATATCGGCGCGGCCGGCGCGGGACAAGCCGCAAACGCTCGACTCCGTAACTTGCTTGGCGATCTCGCGCACGGCCTCGAAATCGCCGTTCGAGGCGATCGGGAAGCCGGCTTCGATGACGTCGACACCCATCTCTTCGAGCAGCAAGGCGATCTTGATCTTTTCCTCGAGATTCATCGAGGCGCCGGGCGATTGCTCGCCATCGCGCAGCGTGGTGTCGAAGACGACGACCCGCGACGAAGCGGGTGCTTTGGCTTTGGTTTCGGCGCCGCCGGTCCGGGCGACGCTAGTCTCATGAGCGCTCATAGGCGCGATTCCTCTGGTCTGGAAACGAAGGATAGGCCGACAACCGTGCCCCCCGAGCGCGAATGAGGCCGCGAATCCTCGCGCTCAGGGGCGGCTAAGTCGCAGAATCCCGCCCTTGTTCCACCGCAGGCTACGCCCTTGGACTTGGGTCGCCGTGACGCAGGCATAGGCTGTCCGACGCGAACGCGTCAGCCTGCAGCTTTGCCGTGTCAAAATTGCGACCATCAAACCCTCGTGACCCGCGCCGATATCCAGTAAGGAAAACCCTTACAAACGTCCGAAATTCCTTACAAATCCTTACAAACCCTACCGGACGCCTACATTTACCATACTGATTATGTCTATCCCGTTTACGCCGCAAACCGCAAGTTTTCTCTCGCGATTCGGGCGGTTAGGGGCGCGATAGATCGCCGTAGGCGGTTAATTCTTGGTTTTATCCACAAGCCGGTTCTGAGCGATCCAAGGCATCATCGCCCGGAGCTTGGCGCCGACCTGCTCGACCGGGTGCTCAGCCCCGCGCCGCCGCATCGCCTTGAAGCTGGCTTGGCCGGCGGCGTTTTCAAGGACCCAATCGCGAGCGAACCGCCCCGACTGGATATCGTCGAGGATACGCTTCATTTCTTCCTTCACCGCCGGGCTGATGACGCGCGGACCGCGCGTGTAATCGCCATACTCGGCCGTGTTCGAGATCGAGTAGCGCATATTGGCGATGCCGCCTTCGTACATAAGGTCGACGATCAGCTTCACCTCGTGCAAGCATTCGAAATAGGCCATCTCGGGCGCGTAGCCCGCCTCGGTGAGCGTCTCATAGCCGGCCATGATCAGCGCCGAGAGCCCGCCGCACAGCACCGCTTGCTCGCCGAAGAGATCGGTCTCGCACTCCTCCTTGAAGGTCGTCTCGATAACGCCGGCGCGGCCGCCGCCGATCGCCGAAGCATAAGAGAGCGCGATCTCGAGCGCATTGCCCGACGGATTCTGCTCGACCGCGACAAGGCAGGGCACGCCCCCGCCTTTCAGATATTCCGAGCGCACGGTATGGCCCGGGCCTTTCGGCGCGATCATGAACACATCCATATCGGGACGCGGCACGACGAGCTTGAAATGGATGTTGAAGCCGTGGGCGAAAGCGAGCGCCGTGTCCTGCCGCATGTTGGGCAGGAGATCGTCGGCATAAAGCTTCGCTTGCAACTCGTCGGGCGTCAGAACCATCACGACATCGGCCCATTGCGCGCCCTCGGCCGGCGACATCACCTGGAACTTGGCGGCTTCGGCCTTTTGCGCCGAGGACGAGCCGGGACGCAGCGCGATGCGCACGTCCTTCACGCCGCTGTCGCGCAGATTCATCGCATGCGCATGCCCTTGGCTGCCATAGCCGACAACGAGAACCTTCTTGCTCTTGATCAGATTGACGTCGGCATCACGATCGTAATAGACGCGCATGGAATTTCCCTCTTAGCCCAATTGTCCGGTTCAGAATTTGGCGGCGCCGCGGGCGATCGCGACCACGCCGGTCCGCGAGATATCGACGAGGCCGAGCGGCTTCATAAGGTTGATGAAAGCGTTGAGCTTCTCGGCCGAGCCGGTGATCTCGAACACGAAGCTCTCGATCGTCGAATCGACAACGCGGGCGCGGAAGATATCGGCGAGGCGCAAAGATTCAATGCGCTTGTCGCCGGTGCCCGCCATCTTCACGAGCAACAATTCGCGCTCGACCGCGGGCCCTTCTTCGGTCAGATCGTGCACCATGCGCACCGGCACGAGGCGCGAGAGCTGCGCCTTGATCTGCTCGATGATCATGTCCGTGCCCGAGGTGACGATCGTGATGCGCGAGAGATTCTCGGCGGCATCGACCTCGGCGACGGTGAGGCTCTCGATGTTGTAGCCGCGGCCCGAGAACAGGCCGATGACGCGCGCCAGCACGCCCGGCTCGTTGTCGACCAGCACCGCAATGGTATGACGCTCGATATCGCTCAAGGCTCGGCTCCGGGCCGCCTCGTCGCTTAGACGAGGACCATGCCCTCTTCGGAGATCGGATTGCCGGCCTTCTTGTCGTCGAGCCCCAGGATCATCTCGTTATGCGCGGCGCCCGAGGGGATCATCGGGAAGCAATTCTCGTTCTGGTCGGTGGCGATGTCGGCGATCACCGGCCCCGGAATCGCGATCATCTCTTTGATCACGTCGTCGAGCTCCGACGGCTTGGTCGCGCGCAAGCCGCGCGCGCCGAAGGCTTCGGCGAGCTTGACGAAATCCGGCAACGACGAGCTGTAGCTTTCCGAATAGCGGCCGCCATGAAGCAGTTCCTGCCACTGGCGGATCATGCCCATGTACTGGTTGTTGATGATGAAGATCTTCACCGGCAGCCGGTATTGCACGGCGGTCGAGAGCTCCTGGATGTTCATGAGGATCGAGGCCTCGCCGGCGATGTCGACGACGAGCGCCTGCGGATGCGCGAGCTGCGTGCCGATCGCCGCCGGCAGGCCGTAGCCCATCGTGCCGAGGCCGCCCGAGGTCATCCAG
>DATGLO010000135.1:0-2110 GCA_035294105.1 Allostellaceae bacterium | reverse complement strand
TCCGATGCGGCAGGCTTCGACGTGTTCGGCGTCGGCGAGCATCATCGCCTCGACATGGCGATCTCCTCGCCCGCTGTCGTGATGGCCGCCATCGCGCAAGCGACGACGCGCATCCGCCTCACCAGCGCGGTAACGGTGCTCTCGACGCTCGACCCGGTACGCGTGTTCCAGGATTTTGCGACCGTCGATCTCTTATCGAACGGCCGCGCCGAGGTGACGGCGGGGCGCGGCGCCTTCACCGAAAGCTTTCCGCTTTTCGGCTACGACACCAAGGATTACGACGCGCTCTTTGCCGAAAAGCTCGATCTCCTGGTGAAGCTCAACCGCGACAAGCGCATCACCTGGGAAGGCCGTTTCCGCGCGCCGCTCAAGGATGCGGAGATCGCGCCCCGGCCGGTCGAAAGCCTGCCGATCTGGGTCGGCGTCGGCGGCAATCCCGACAGCCCGCTGCGCGCCGCGGACCACGGTTTGCCGATGGTGCTCGCGAACATCACGCGGCCGCCCGCGACCTTCGCCGGCCAGATCGCCGCCTATCGCCAACGCCATGCCGAGCGCGGCCATCCGGCCGAGACGCGCAAGGTCTCAATCGCGACGCATCTCCATGTCGCCAAGGATTCACAGACCGCGATCGAGGAGTTTTATCCCTATAATAACGCCTATTTCAGCGGCCACGTGCCGCGCCGCGACTTGCCGCGCGGGGTTACGCGTGAGGTCTACGACGAGCGGCTCAGCCCAAAAGGCCCGATCTTCGTCGGCAGCCCGCAGCAGATCATCGACAAGCTGATGTATGAGCGCGAGCTCTTCGGCCACGACCGCTTCATCGCCCAGGTCGATCTCGGCGGCAAGCCTTACGCGCTGGTCGCGCGATGCATCGAGCTGCTGGCGGAGAAAGTGCTGCCGGCGTTGAAGCAGTAACGAGACGCCGCGCCTCTACCTGCGCGCGGCGCCAGCTGGAAATCGCCCGGATCGGGGTCGGTGCACGGCGCTCTGAAATCAGCGCCATAACCGACGCGATCAGGCGTCGCCACATCGAGCACGCCACGGCCGGCCCGCCGCGCCCGCCTCAATCGCTCATCGCTCGAGCACGGGCAGCGATGGCGGAAACTCTGCGAGAAATACGCGACGGCGACGGCGCGTTAGAGGCGCGTCTCAGTCTTCGCGATGCGTGCGCTCCATGCGCTCGTGGCGCTCTTGCGCCTCGAGGCTCAGCGTGGCGATCGGCCGAGCATCGAGCCGCTTGACGCCGATCGGCTCGTCGGTTTCCTCGCAATAGCCGTAAGTGCCGTCCTCGATCCGCTGCAGCGCCTCGTCGATTTTCGAGATCAGCTTGCGTTCGCGATCGCGCGTCCTGAGCTCGGTGTAACGATCGGTCTCGAGGGTCGCGCGGTCGGCCAGATCGGGCTCCGACAGGCTTTCCTCTTTCATATGCTGCAAGGTTTCCGTCGATTCCGACAGCAGCTCGGCGCGCCAGCGCAACAATTTCTGACGAAAATACTCCCGCTGCAGCGGGTTCATGAACTCCTCGTCTTCCGACGGGCGGTAGTTGGGCGGAAGGACCACAGTGACCACGGACAACACCCCAATCAAAAAACGGCGCGCGATTATATGAATCGGGTCTAGACGCTTCAAGAAGCGGCTAATGGCTGGCGCAACAACGACGGTCCGGACACGGGGCGTTCCCGCGGCGATCACGCCTCCTCGCCCACCGCCCCGGCCAGTTCGTCGATCGTGACGGCGTAGCGATAGGGGCCGAGAGGTAGCAAAAGCCCGCAAGCGAGCGCCAGCGAGGACGAAGCCGATCATCACCGGCACATAGCTTCCTGCATGACCGAAGGAAAGGTCCATCAGATACGGTCCCACGCTATTGCACACCGAGAACAAGCAAACAGCGCGCCGTAGATCGCACCGAACGAGCGCAGGCCGAAATACCGGCTGACGAAGAACGCCATCAGATCGACCTCGGCGCCAATGCCGAGGCCGCAGAGCACGGTCGCGACGAACGGCACGGAGCCGCCGGCGCCGATCGCGAGCAGCGTGATGCCGATCATGGCGCTGACGAAAAACGTCGTCGCGACATAGGGGCCGTGCACCCGATCGAGGCACCAGCCCG
>DATGLO010000134.1:0-2809 GCA_035294105.1 Allostellaceae bacterium | reverse complement strand
CGGCCGGCGTTCCCTGCGCCAGGATTTTCCCGCCGTCCAAGATGGCGATGCGGTCGCAATATTCCGCTTCTTCCATGAAATGCGTCGTCACGATCACCGTAACGCCCTGGCTCGCGAGCGCCGTGATGCGGCGCCAGAACTCGCGCCGCGCCAGCGGATCGGCGCCGCTCGTCGGCTCGTCGAGAAAGAGGATCTGGGGCTCGTGCAAGAGCGCCGCTGCCATCGCGAGCCGCTGCTTGAAGCCGCCGGGAAGCTGGCCGCTGGCGAGCTGCATCAGCGGCTTCAGCTCGAACTGCTCGATTGCCCAGGCGACGCGGTCGTGCTTGCGCGTGCCTTCGAGGCCGTAAGCGCTGGCGAAGAATTCGAGATTTTGCGTGACGGTGAGCTGGCCGTAGAGCGCGAACTTTTGCGCCACATAGCCGATGCGTTGGCGCGCCGAGGCGCGGGCGCGGCGCAAATCGAAGCCGGCGACATCGAGCGTTCCCGAAGTCGCCGGCAGCAAGCCGCACAGCATCCGGAACGTCGTCGTCTTGCCGGCGCCGTTCGGCCCGAGAAAGCCGAAAATCTCACCGGCGCGCACCTCGAAGCTGACATGATCGACGGCGGTGAAATTGCCGAATTTGCGCACCAGGTCGTGAACGCGAATGACCGCCCGGCCGTCATGCCAGGCGATCGGGTGGTCGAGGGTCATCGCCGCGGCAACGGCCGGAACCGCTTGTTGGCCGCGCTTCAAAAGCGTCATGAATCCGTCCTCGAAGCGCGCCGGGGTCGGCGTTTCGTTCTCGGCGTATCGGCCGGCATTCTCCTCCACGCGGACGATCCGAACGCGGCCGCCTTCGGGAACCGCGTCGATGATCGCGGCGTCGTCGAGGAGCTGCGCTTGCAGGTCGCGCGCCGCGGCGCCGGGCGGTGGCGCGACGCGATAGACGCGACCCTCGGCAAGAGCGCTGACGTCAGCGGGTTGACCTTGGGCGAGCACCTTGCCTTCGCGCAGCACAAAGGTCTCCTCGCAGCGCTCGGCTTCGTCGAGGTACGAGGTGCTCATCAGCACAGTGAGGCCGCGCTCATCGACGAGCCGGCGGATGATGTCCCATAATTCACGCCGCGACAGCGGGTCGACGCCGACGGTCGGCTCATCGAGCAACAACAGCTCGGGCGAGCCGATCAGGGTGCAAGCAAGGCCGAGCTTTTGCTTCATGCCGCCCGAAAGCCGGCCGGCGAGACGGCTCGTGAACGGACCGAGCGCGGTCATGGCAAAAAGCTCGGGATAACGCTGGGCGCGTTCGGCTTTGCCGATGCCGTGCAGATCGGCATAGAGATCCAGATTTTCCTGGATGCTTAGGTCTTCGTAGAGGCCGAACTTCTGCGGCATATAGCCGATGCGATCCTGCACGGCTTGCGGCTCGGCGGCGACATCGCGGCCGAGCACCGTCAGCGTTCCCGTATCCGCCGTCATAAGGCCCGCGATCAGCCGGATCAGCGTTGTCTTGCCGGCGCCGTCGGGACCGACCAGCGCTGCCAGCGTACCGGCATGCACCTCGACGGACACGCCATCGAGCGCGGCGACGATTTCGCCGGTGCTGCGGCGGAAGCGCTTCTTGAGGTCGCGCGCGAGAACCGCCGTCTCGGTGTTAGCGGCGCCGCTCATTGTTGGCGCGCGAGATTGGGTTTCGGCGCGGGATTGGCGGGTGCCGCATCGGCTTCGAGCGGGAGATAGACCGTTGCCGGCATGCCGAGCCGCAACTCGTCGCCCGGATCTTTGACGAAGACGCGGATTTCATAGACGAGGCTTGTCCGCAGCTCCTCGGTCTGCACCGCCTTGGGCGTGAATTCGGCGACCGGCGAAATAAAGCCGATCCAGCCGTCGAAGCGCCGGTTCGGGAAGCTGTCGACGCCGATGCTCGCGGTTTCGCCGGAGCGGATTTTTCCAAGATCGCTTTCCGCGATGTAGGCGCGCACCCATTTCGGGTCGATGATCGCCAGGGTGAAGACCGGCTTTTGCGGCGTCGCCATTTCGCCTGGCTCCATCAAGCGCGAGCGGATCACGGCATCGACCGGCGCCGTCAGCGTCGCGTCTGCCAATTCCTGCTTCAACAAGGCGAGCTGCGCCTCATCGCCCTGAAGCTGCGCTTCGGCCTGCGCGATGTCTTCCTTGCGCGGGCCGGCGACTTCGAGGTCGAGTGCTTTCTGCTCGCTGACGACCTTGGCATTGGCGACGTCGAGCTGAGCGTTCGCGTTGTCGAGATCCTGCTGGCTCGCGGCGCGGCCGCCTGAGGCGGCGATGAGGCCGCGAAAGCGCTCGGCCTGGCGCCGCGCGTTCTCGGCGTCGGCTTTCGCCGAATCGAGCGCGGCGCGCGCTTCGGCGATTTCCTCGGGCCGGTTGCCATTGTGCAGCCGCTCGACCACCGCCTGTTGCGCCGCGACCTGCGCCGCCGCCTGGGCGACCTGCGGCTCGAGGCGGCTGGTGTCGAGCCGCGCCAGCACTTGGCCTTGCTTGACGCGGTCGCCTTCCTGCACGAGCACGGCGGCGATGCGTTCGCTGCCGTTGAAGGGCAGGTCGATCTGGCGCAGATCGACATTGCCGAAGACGATGAGCTCTTTCGGCTGGCTCGGTCTCTCCGCGAACCAATAAGCGAGACCGGCGATAACGGCGAGCGCGACCAGCGCGGCGGCAATGACGTTGCGTCTCATGGCTCCACCCTTCTCGGCGGCAACCCTACGCCTGTCGGCCAGTGGAAGTCAAATTCAAATTTAAAATTTATATTTGTATTTGAATTTTGCTCGGACCGGTCTAAGGTAGCGGCCATGG
>DATGLO010000133.1:0-2059 GCA_035294105.1 Allostellaceae bacterium | reverse complement strand
CTCGACGATCGCGATCAGCCGATCGTCGAGACGCAAAACCTCTTTCGCGCTTGCTTGGCCTTGCGCCATCATCGACCTCCCGCGGCAGCCCGGGCGAGAATACGACTCGCACTGCGGGAATGTACAGCGAAGCGCCGGCGTTCGAAGCGTCGAAAACCTCTAGGCCGCAGAGGCGATCACGACACCTCGGCGAAGGACCATTGCAGCACGTTGCCGGCGGCGTTGGCGAAGATGTCGAAGTCGAGCTCGGGGATGGTGAAGTCCTCGAGCTTGGTCGCGAAGCTGAGCTTCGAGGAGACGCAGTTGAAGAGCTTCACGTTGCACGGCTTGCCCTGGAAGCTCGTATAGAGCTGCGCCTGAAAGGTCGGCGTCGTGCCGAGGAGCGGGTTGGCGAGCGTCAGTTCCTGGCCGCTCGACGAAACCGTGTAGGTGTAAGAGATCAGCACCGCCTTGCCGGCGTCGCTCGCATTAAAGGTATAGACGCCGGCGGCGACGCTGTATTGCCCGGCGGCGGGCGACGAGGCGACCTTCGCGAGCGGCAGGCCGGACGCGGCATAAACGACGCCGTAATCGTCTTGCCAGGCACCGGCATTGACGACGCTTGCCGTGTAGGGCGACAACGCCGGCACCGTGCCCGCCTCGCCGTAGGACGTCGCGAGCTGGCCCGAGGCGAGCGCGGCGCCGAAGAACAGGTTGTTGAAGGCGAGGCCCGAAACCTGCGCCATCTTCGCCTTGCCGGTCGCCTTGCCCTGGCCGCGCGCGATCGCGACCGGGAATTGATACTGGCCGTAAAGCTCCTTGGCCGTGAATTGCAGATCGAGCTGCACTTCTTGCACGAGACCGAAATTGACCGGCGTCGCATTGGCGATGTCGGTGCGCGTGCCCAAGAGCACGCCCGAGCCGAACGAGAACATGAATTATCTCCGTTGTGTTGGCCGATAGCTGACGCGCCGGCAGCGATCGGCTGTCGGCCGCCGGCATCGAAAGGGTTGGGATGAAGGAGGCGCCGCGCACCGCGCGAACAGGCGAGCATGTTCGGGTTGCGCGGACGGGCCCGTTTCTGCGCCGGGTCACCCGCCGACCAAAATCTCGATCGGGACGATCGCGACCGCCTGGCCACCGAGGACCCCTTCATCGGTCATGATCTTGCCGGCGATCCAGCAATGCGACACGAGCCCGCCCAAGCTCTGCACGTTGGTGAAAGGATCGGGCGCGAGCGCCGCCTCGATCGCATCCAAGAGCGGGTTGACGATCGTCGCGGGCGGCGTCACCTCGTCGGGCGCTTGCGCGTAGATATAAAGGTCGACCGCGGCGCGCCATTTCGGCGGCAGGCTCGCGCGCTCTTCGGCGGCCTCGCTCTTCTGGATCTGGAAGAGCGCCGGCTGCTCGGCGGCGCCGACATCGCTCCAGTGCCGCAGGCGCCGGCTCACGGTGACGAAATCGGCGCAGCTCGAAACCAGCGCGAAGAGCGCCGCATAGATCGGCTCGCGCGTCATGATTGGAGCACCTCGGCAACGGCGTCGTCGAGCATGGCAACGAGATCGGGCGCGAGCTCGCCGAGGGCCGATCTCAGAAAGGAATGCGGCGGGAGCGCAAAGGCCGGGTGCATCACATGCTTGGCGAAGACCTGGCTCCCGCCGGCAACGAAGGCCCCTGCAACAAAGGAAAGGGCCTTCGCATTCTTGGCTGCGATGAGTTGCGCCGGGATCGAGGCGCCGAATTCGAGCGCGGCGCCGTAAGGCGCGATGTCGCTGTCGAGGCCGACGCTCGCCGCGCTTGCATCGGATTGCTGCGTCAGCGCGGCGGCGAGCCTGCCCGTTTTCGATTGCACCGCCGCGCCCGAAACATTCGCGAGCGCCTGCGCATAAAGCGCGTCGGCGATGCGGGCAAAAGCCGTGGCGAGCGGCTGGCGCAGCGCGTCGGGCAACCCGGCGAGCCAGTCGATCAGGGCATCGCCGCCCGAGACGGAGACGGCGATGTTCATACCCATGCCGCTCATAAGGGCACCACGTTGCGATACTGGTCGAGCAAGGTCGCGACATCCGCCGGCATGTCCTTT
>DATGLO010000132.1:0-5314 GCA_035294105.1 Allostellaceae bacterium | reverse complement strand
GATTAGGGGGACTCCATGATGCGTCGAGGTTGGCTGCTGTGGGCCGCCATGTTCGCGGCGGTCTCGACCTGCGGCGCGAGCGCTCATGCGCTCGACAAGCTGCGCGTCGGCAAAGCGGTGCCGGTTTGGGCTTTCCTCGCGCTCGATATTGGCGCCGAGCAGGGCATCTATCAGAAATACGGAATCGCGCTCGAGATCACCGACATGGGCAGCGCCGCAAAGCTGCAGGAGGCGCTCGCTTCGGGAACGCTCGATCTCGGCCTGACGAGCGGCGCCGATCTGGCCTTTCCGGCAAAAGGTGCGCCGGTGCGCGCCGTCGCGGCCTTTGCCGATGCGCCCTTGGCCGTAACGGTCTTGGCGATGGACGATTCGCCTATCAAGGGCGTGGCCGATCTCAAGGGAAAGACGCTGGCGATACCGGGCGTCGGATCGAGCCCCGAATGGCTCGTCCGGCAAATGTCGGTTCAAGAAGGGTGGGGCCCCGACGGCATCAAGACGGTCGCGGTGGGTTCCATCTCCGCCACCATGGCGGCGCTCAGAGCTCATCAGATCGATGCCAGCGTCGGCTCCGCCGAAGCCGGCTACGTCTTGGAGGAAAAGCACGAGGCGCACATCGTCGTGCGGCTGGCAAAATATGCGCCGCATTTTCATGCGCATCTCGTTTTCGCGCGCAACGACCTGATCGCGCAAAACCCGCAGCTTATCGACCGCTTCCTCAAAGCTTTTTTTTCCTCGATCGCCTTTATCAAAGGGCACCGCGAAGCAACGGACCAGGCCGCCAGCCGGCTGATGAATCTGCCGATCAGCATCGTCGATCGCACCTATAGCGAACAGCTTTCGATGCTTCAGGACGGCGGCACCTTCGATCGCCAGGCGATCGAGACGTTGAAGCAATCCTTCGTCGATCTCGGCCTGCTCCCGACCAAGCCGAGGGACGAGCAAATTTTGACGACCCGCTTCTTCCCCGTGAAGGACTAGAGCAAAAGAGAGGCTGCGCCCTTGCGCCAGGCTTTTCTCCTGTTGCCGATCATCGTGCTGCTCGGCGCCTCGTCCGCCCGGGCCGATGGCGCCGCCGATCTTGCCGCCGCCCAGGCCGCCGATCAGCAGCACGACGCCGCCGCTGCGCTTCCGCTCTACAGCAGCGCGCTCGCCGCGGGCACGCTCACCCCCGATCAGCAAGCGGCCGCGTTGCGCGGCCGCGCTCTCGACGAGCGCGATCAGCAGCAATTCGAGAAAGCGATCGCCGACGATACGCAGGCGATCGCGGTCAAACCCGACGACGAGCAGGCTTTCGTCGATCGTGCGGCGGTCTATGCCTATCAGGGCAAAGCCGATCTCGCGATCGCCGATCTCACCAATGCGCTCTATTTGCAGCCGGCCGACGTGACGGCGCTCGTCGATCGCGGCGCGATTTACGCCTCGCGCCACGACTATCAGCACGCGCTCACCGACCTCAACGCCGCGGTCAAGGCCGAGCCCGATAATCTCGGCGCGATGCTCAACCGCGCCGCCGCCTATCACGGGCTCGGCGACAACGACAAGGCGATCGCCGACCTCGATGCCGTCATCAAGCGGCGTCCCGATCTCGCCGGCGCTTATTACGATCGCGGCAATGCCTGGCGCGACAAAGGCGAGGCTGCGCGCGCGATCGCCGATTACGACACCGCCATCCGCCTGAAGGCCGACTACGCGGACGCTTTCCACAATCGCGGCACCGCCTATCAGCTCACCGGGCAATATGCGAAAGCGCTCGCGGATTTTACCGCCGCGATCCGCTTCGCGCCCGCCAATCCCAGCGCTTATTACAATCGGGGCAACACCTATCGCATGCTCGGCCAATACGACAATGCCGTCGCCGATTACGACACGCTCATCTATCTGACGCCGAATTTCGCCGGTGCCTATAGCGGCCGCGCCTACGCCAATTACGACGCGGGACGCTTCGTCGCCGCAGCCAACGATTTCGCGCGCGCCGTGGTTCTCGATCGCAGCCAGGCCTATCCGGTCCTCTGGCTCCATCTCGCGCGCATCCGCACGCATCAATTCGACAACGCGGAATTCGCCGCGAATCTGCGACAGATCGACGGGCAAGCCTGGCCGGCGCCGATCGCCGCCTATCTCTTGCGCAAGATTCCCTCGGCGCGACTCTTGGAACTGGCGCAAGAGGGCGATGCGCAAAGCCGCGCGATCCGCGTATGCGACGCCGATTTCTTCATCGGCGAGGATTCGCTGAACCAGCGGCAAAGCCGCGCCGCAAGGCAATTTTTCCTCGCCGCGCGGCGGAATTGCCCGCCCCCATCGCCTTCCTTCGCGGGCGCCATCGCCGGCCTGCGGCGATAATATACGTACGCGAATATACGGACGCGCCGATGCCTTGAGCGTGGCTGTTGCGCCGTGACATCTTGCCGGTGGTTCCGACCGCGACCGGCGCATAAAATCGCGGGCGCTGCTTGTGTTGTTGTGTTGGTCTTGTTGGTCGGTGGCGCATGCCGGGAACGCGAAGCAGCGAGCAGATCTTCGCAGACGCAGTTCGGTTTCATCAGGCGAAGCGCTTCACCGAGGCCGAGCGCGCCTATCGCGAGGTGCTGACACGCCGCCGCGACACGCCGCGAGCTTCGATGCGCTGGGCCGCATCGCTTGCGAGACGAGACGCTATGCCGCCGCCGCCGATCTCTTCGGCAAGGCGATCGCGCTCGATCCGGGCGCCGCGCATTTCCGTGTGAATCTGGGCAATGCCTTCAAAGAGCTCGGCCGTCTCGACGATGCAATCCAGTCTTATAAAGACGCGATCGCGCTCAAGGCGAATTACGCCGAGGCCTACGGCAATCTCGGCACCCTTTATATAAGCCAGGGCCGCGGCGAAGAGGCGTGCACGGCCTTCGAAACCGCCATCGCGTTTTCGCCGCAGCGCGGCTTGTTCTATCGCCTGCGCGCCTTCGCCAAGCCGCTCGCCGCCGGCGATCCGATTTTCCGGCGCATGGAGACGCTGGCGCAATCCATCGAGACCCTGTCGGCGCAAGACGCGATGGAGCTTCACTTCGCGCTCGGTACCGCTTATGGAGATTGCGGCGAATATCAACGCTCGTTCGCGCATCTCCTCGCCGGCAATGCCATCAAGCGGCAGCGCGTACGCTACGACGACGCCACGGCGCTGTCGTTGCTCGGACGTATCGAGACGATCTTCTCGCGCGAATTCTTGTCGCAGCGCCGGGATTTCGGCTTGGCGGCGGAGCTGCCGGTCTTCGTCGTCGGGATGCCGCGCTCGGGCTCGAGCCTCATCGAGCAAATCCTGGCGAGCCATCCCGAAGTGTTCGGCGCCGGCGAGTTGCCGATCCTGCCGCATCTGCTGAATCAGCCGGGGCGCCGGGGCAAGGGCACGTTTCCCGAGAACGTTCCCGCGATGACCATGAGCGAGGTCAACCGTCTCGCCGAACAGTATTTCGCGGTGCTGCGCGCCGAGTCATCCGCAGCGTCCCGCATCGTCGACAAGCTGCTCGAGAATTTCATGGGGCTGGGTCTGATCGCCCTGATGTTCCCGCGCGCCAAGATCATCCACGTCAAACGCGATCCGGTGGATACGTGTCTTTCGTGCTTCGCGAAGCTCTTCAACGGCAATCACCTGCTGTACACTTACGATCTGACCGAGCTGGGCCGGTTTTATCGCGGCTATGCGCGTCTGATGGATCATTGGCGCGAGGTGTCGCCGGCCGGCATGATGCTCGAGATTCAATACGAAGACCTCGTGCGCGATTTCGATCGGCACGCGCGGCGCATCGTCGAGCATTGCGGCCTCGCCTGGGACGAGCGTTGTCGCGAGTTTTATCGCACCGAGCGTGTGGTCAAGACCGCGAGCGCCTTGCAGGTGAAGCAGCCCCTCGACCGCCGCGCGCTCGATAAATGGCGCGCTTATCGCGATCTGGCACGGCCGCTCGTCGCAGCGCTGGAAGGGGGTTGAGCGCGCCGCGCCCCCGCCCTTCATTTTTAGCGGGCCAGGAGCTATCGTCCGCGAAAGCCCCCACCCGATAGAAGATTGGTAACAAGAGGGCGGGGAGGTCGGGAGGCCTACGCCGATGGCGGCTCACAACGAGCAAGCGCTGTATCTCCGCCCTTACGCGGAGGTACGCGATCTGTTGCTGGCGCGTGCCCGCGCCGCACGCAATCCGATGGATTTCGCGCCGCTCGACGAGGTGCAGCAGATCTTCGAGCAACTCAAGACGCTCGATCGCGAGGCCTGGGCGGCCGCGTTTTGCGCCGCGGCCGAGCCGCATTTTGTCGCGGCGCGCGAGGCCGAGCGGTCGGGCAAAGCCGAGGTTGCGCAGCGCGAATATCGCGCCGCCTTCGGCCTCTTCCGCGCGGCGCGCTATCCCGCGCCCAATTCGGCGGGCAAGAAGGCCGCCTATCGCCGCTCGCAGGAAGCCTATTTCAAACTCGCCGCCGCGAGCGGGATCAAGGTCGAGCGCGTGGCGATGCCCTATGTCGGCAAGCAGGCGAAGGGCACGACGATCATCGGCTATCTCCATCGCCCGCCGCGCGACGGCGCCGTGCCGATCGTCGTGCAATGGGGCGGTATCGATTCCTTCAAAGAGGATCGCCGCCCCGAACCCTATCTCGCCGCCGGCTTTGCCGTGCTGGCGGTCGATATGCCGGGCGTCGGCGATGCGCCGATCCCCGGCTCCGAGACCGGCGAGGAGCTGTGGGACGGCATCTTCGATTGGATCGGCACGCAAGAAACGCTCGATGCGCGGCGCATCGTCGTCGTCGGCGCCAGCACCGGCGGCTATTGGGCGACGAAGCTCGCGCATACCCACCGCGACCGCATCGCCGCCGCGGTCAATCACGGCGGCCCCGCGCATTTCGCCTTTCAGGCGGATTGGATCGCGCACGCCTCGCGCGGCGAATATCCGTTCGAGTTGGCCGAAACGCTCGCCTGCGCCTTTGGCCGCGCGACCGCGGCGGACTGGCTCGATTACGCGCCGCGGCTGTCGCTGCTCGATCAAGGCATCCTCGATCGGCCGTCGGCGCCGCTCCTCTGCGTCAACGGCGTTTCGGATTCGGTCTTCCCGATCGCCGATATGTATCTGCTGCTGCAGCATGGCGGCGTCAAATCCGCGCGCTTTTTCCCGGGCGGCCATATGGGCCACGGCCCGGATCTCTTTCCCTCGATCGTCACCTGGATCACGCAGCAACTGGCGCGAGGCTGACGACGCACTACCTGTTTCCACTTCCGAACAGGCGAGGCACCAATGGAATCAGCGAACCTTTCTTCCGTGAAGCTCACACCGTCGCGCAAGAACCATCTCATCCTGGCGATCGT
>DATGLO010000131.1:0-2423 GCA_035294105.1 Allostellaceae bacterium | reverse complement strand
GCCGCGGCGAGCTTCAAGGGCGTTTGCCCGCCGAGTTGGACGATGACGCCGCGCAGCCTGCCGTTGCGCTGCTCGACGCGCACCAGCTCGATCACGTCCTCGGCGGTCAGCGGCTCGAAATAGAGCCGGTCCGACGTGTCGTAATCGGTCGAGACGGTCTCGGGATTGCAATTGACCATGATCGTCTCGATGCCCGCCTCTTTGAGGCTATAAGCGGCATGGACGCAGCAATAATCGAATTCGATACCTTGGCCGATGCGGTTGGGGCCGCCGCCGAGGATCACGACCTTGTCGCGCGTCGAGGGCTCGGCCTCGCATTCGGCGGGCGAGACGCCGTCGCCTTCATAGGTCGAATACATGTAAGGCGTGAGCGAGGGGAATTCGGCGGCGCAGGTGTCGATGCGCTTATAAACGGGATGCACCTCGAGCTTCGCGCGAGCGGCGGCAACAGCTTTTTCGTCGATGCCGGCGAGCTCGGCCAGTCGTGCGTCGGAAAAGCCCATCGCCTTGAGCTTTAAGAGGCCGCCCGCGTCTTTCGGCAAGCCGTCGCGCTTCACCTCGGCCTCGGCGGCCACGATCTTGCGGATCTCCTCGAGGAACCACGGATCGTATTTGCAGGCCGCGTGAATCTCGGCGGTGGTGAGACCGTGGCGATAGGCCTGCGCGATGGTCAGCAGCCGATCAGGCGTCGGCTTGGCGAGGGCGCCGCGAATTGCACTCTTGTCGCCGGTCTCGGCGCCGGGAATCTCGATCTCGTTGAGGCCGGTGAGGCCGGTCTCCATCGAGCGCAGCGCCTTCTGGACCGATTCGGCAAAGCAGCGGCCGATCGACATCGCCTCGCCGACCGACTTCATCGAGGTGGTCAGCAGCGGCTCCGTGCCGGGAAATTTCTCGAAGGTGAAACGCGGCATCTTGGTGACGACGTAATCGATCGTCGGCTCGAAGGATGCCGGCGTGATGCGCGTGATCTCGTTCTTCAGCTCGTCGAGCGTGTAGCCGACGGCAAGCTTCGCCGCGACCTTGGCGATCGGGAAGCCGGTCGCTTTCGAGGCGAGCGCGGAGGAGCGCGACACGCGCGGATTCATCTCGATGATGACGAGTTCGCCGTCCGCCGGATTGACCGCGAATTGCACATTCGATCCGCCGGTATCGACCCCGATCTCCCGCAGCACCGCAATCGAGGCGTTGCGCATGATCTGATATTCTTTGTCGGTCAAGGTGAGCGCCGGCGCGACGGTGACGCTGTCCCCGGTATGGACGCCCATCGGATCGACATTCTCGATCGAGCAGATGATGATGCAGTTGTCGGCGCGGTCGCGCACGACCTCCATCTCGAATTCCTTCCAGCCGAGCACCGATTGCTCGACGAGGATCTCGTGCACCGGCGAGGCGCGCAGCGCGCCGCGCACCAGCTCTTCGTATTCCGCGTTGTTGTAGGCGATGCCGCCGCCGGTGCCGCCCAGGGTGAAGGACGGGCGGATGATCGCCGGCAGGCCGACCAGTTCGAGCGCGGTGCGCGCATCGTCGATCGATTTGACGAGCTTGCTCTTCGGCGATTTGAGGCCGATGCGGTCCATCGCCTCGCGGAAGAGCAACCGATCTTCGGCCTTGGCGATCGCCGCTTCCGAGGCGCCGATGAGCTCGACCTTGTGCCGTTGCAGCGCGCCGCTCTTCGCGAGCGCCATCGCGGTGTTGAGCGCGGTCTGGCCGCCCATCGTCGGCAAGAGCGCGTCGGGCTGCTCGCGCGCGATGATGCGCTCGACCATGTCGGGCGTGATCGGCTCGATATAGGTCGCGTCGGCCAGCCCGGGATCGGTCATGATCGTCGCCGGGTTGGAATTGACGAGGATGACGCGATAGCCCTCTTCCTTGAGGGCCTTGCAGGCCTGCGTGCCGGAATAATCGAACTCGCAAGCCTGGCCGATGACGATCGGCCCGGCGCCGATGATCAAGATGCTTTCGATATCGGTGCGCTTAGGCATGGATCAGCTTTGCTTCTTCATCGCGTCGGTGAAGCGCTTGAAGAGATAATGACTGTCTTGCGGGCCGGGGCTGGCTTCGGGATGGTATTGCACCGAGAACACCGGCTTGTCCTTGAGGCGCAAGCCCTCGTTCGATCCGTCGAACAGCGAGACATGCGTTGCCTCGGCCTCCTGCGGCAGGCTCTCGGCGACAACCACAAAGCCGTGATTCTGGCTGGTGATCTCGACCTTGCCGGTCAACAGATCCTTCACCGGATGATTGGCGCCGCGATGGCCGATCGCCATCTTTTTCGTCTTGCCGCCGAGGGCCAGCGCCAGAAGCTGGTGGCCCAGGCAAATCCCAAAGAGCGGCTTGCCGCTCGCGACCAGCTCTTTGATCACCGGCACGGCATATTCGCCGGTCGCGGCCGGATCGCCGGGGCCGTTCGAGAGGAAAACGCC
>DATGLO010000130.1:0-2626 GCA_035294105.1 Allostellaceae bacterium | reverse complement strand
CCCTTTCGCGGCGGAAGATTTTCTCAAAGTCCGCGCGCATGCCGCGGGCGCGCATCTCGTCATCCCCGCCGCGCTCGCCGCGGAATTCGCCGGCGCCTCGCTACTCGACGGGCTTGCTTCCGCGGTTCTTGTCTCGCGCTCCCCGACCGCAGCGGAATTCGCCCCGCCTGCGCTTTCCGCGCCCTGTCCGCTCATCGATCTCTACGCCCTCGGGGAAACGGCCGCGGTCGCCGAGCGCCGGCGCGGCGAGGCGGCGACGCCGCCGGCCACCGAGGCGCATTTTGTCGGTTTCGACGACGCGAGGGTCCTCACGATCGAGCGCGCGGACGACCACTTCCGGGGCGCGGCGGTCACTTCGGATCGGGCGTGATCCGGTTTGCGTCTCCAATCCGCTTGTTCAGGCGTCCGAACCAGCAGTCCGACTTCTTGTTTTGATGCATCAACCCTGTCGAACCTGCTGCAAAGGTTGAGATTCTTCTGGAGCTGAGCAATGGCGGAAGACTTGAAACGCGGAGCGGTCATCGGCGTCCTCACCATCTCGGACCGCGCCAGCGCGGGGGCCTATCGCGACGAAAGCGGCCCGGCGATTGTCGCCTTCCTCGAACGGGCGGTCAGGAGCCCGATTGCGATTGTGAAGCGCATCATTCCGGACGGCTTCGAATCGGTGCGCGATTGCCTGATCGACCTCGCCGATACTGAAGGCTGCGATCTGATCCTGACCACCGGCGGCACCGGTCCGAGCCCGCGCGACCTGACCCCCGAGGCAACCCAGGCCGCGGCATCGCGCTTGCTTCCCGGATTCGGCGAATTGATGCGGGCCGAGAGTTTGAAACAGGTGCCGACGGCGATCCTCTCACGCCAGATCGCCGCTCATCGCGGCAAGTGCCTGATCATCAACCTGCCGGGCAAGCCGGCTTCGATCGAAACCTGTCTTAGGGCGGTCTTCCCCGCCGTGCCTTATTGTCTCGATCTTCTCGGCGCGGCGCGGATCGAAACCGATCCGGCCGTGCTCATCTCCTTCAGGCCCAAATCCTAATGCGCACTGCGACTTCCCCCACCCTCGCCGAAATGGCCGCCGAGCGCTTCGACGCGCTGACGGCGGCCTATCGGCCACTGCCCAATATTCCGGATGAATTCGTCACCGCAGAAGGCCTGCGGCGAGCGCATTGGGTCAAATTCTTGAGCGCGCTTGCCGAGCTCGGCCCCGAAGAGATCGAACGGCGCTTCGCCACCGCCGACCGGCATATTCGCGACACCGGCGTCTCCTATCGCGCCTATGGGGACACGAGCGAACGCGCCTGGCCGCTGAGCCATCTCCCGCTCTTGATCGAGGCGCAGGAATGGCGGGCGATCGCCGCCGGAGTCGCGCAGCGCGCGCGCCTCCTCGAGGCCGTGCTCGCCGACATTTACGGGCCTGGAAACCTCGTGACCGGCGGCGACCTGCCCGCGGCCGCGGTTACCGGCTGTCCGGATTTTCTCGTGCCCCTCCAAGGGGTCAACCCGCCCGGCGGACGCTTTCTTTTCCTCTATGCGGCCGATCTCGGCCGCGGTCCCGACGGAAATTGGTGGGTCGTCGGCGACCGCACGCAGGCACCCTCCGGTGCCGGCTATGCGCTTGCCAACCGGCTCGTCCTCTCGCGCGCCTTCCCTGCGCTTTACCGCGATATGAACGTCGAGCGGCTCGCCCCTTTTTTTCAGGGTTTCCGCGACGGGCTGAGCGCGATTGCGACGCATCCCGAACCGCGCGTCTGCCTGCTGACGCCCGGCCCCTATAACGAGACCTATTTCGAACAGGCCTATCTCGCCCGCTATCTCGGCTTTCTGCTGGTCGAAGGCGGCGATCTCACCATGCGCGACCGAGAGATCCATGTTCGTACGATTGCCGGCCTGAAACGCGCCGACGTGATCTGGCGGCGCATCGATTCCGATTATGCCGATCCACTCGAACTCAATGCACAATCGCGGCTCGGCGTGCCCGGCCTCGTCGACGCCTTGCGCGAGGGGGGCGTGGTGCTCGCCAATGCGCTCGGCACCGGCGTGCTCGAAGCCCCCGTCCTCATGAGCTTCATGCCGCGGCTCTGCCAAGTCCTGCTCGGCGAGGATTTGGCTCTGCCGAACGTCGCGACCTGGTGGTGCGGACAAGAGCGCGAACGCGAGAAAGTGCTGGCCTTCCCCGAAGGCATCGCGGTGGCCGGCGCATTCGGCAATCCGGTTCTCGATTCCCCGCCGAACCAAGCGCGCGTTCTCGCGACCCTCTCCCCTTCCGAAAGAGAGCGTCTTGCCGCCGATATTTCCCGACGCGGCATCGATTATGTCGGGCAGGAAGTCGTGAACCTTTCGACGACGCCGATGCTCGAAAATGGCCGTCTCGTCCCGCGGCCTTTCGTGCTGCGCGTCTATGCGGCGCGCACTCCCGACGGCTGGACGATCATGCCAGGGGGCTTCTGCCGCATTTCCGGACGGCCAGATGCGCGCGCCATTTCGATGGGCGAAGGCGTGCGTTCGGCCGACGTCTGGGTCCTGTCGGAACGGCCGGTGGAACATGTCTCGCTTCTGCCGACCGACGAGAGCGTGCGCATCCGCCGGCTGATGGGCCATCTGCCGAGCCGCGCCGCCGACAATCTCT
>DATGLO010000129.1:0-5225 GCA_035294105.1 Allostellaceae bacterium | reverse complement strand
CTTGCCGGCGCGGCGATGAAACAGCGCGTGGTCGAGATAGGCGATCAGCCGATCGTCGGCGTAGCGCTCCTGGAAGAAGGCCGCGCCTTCGCGGCGGATGCTTTCGGCAAGCTCGGGCTCGGCGCGCAGCAGGTGAACGATGTCGAAGAGATCGGTCAGGGTCTCGAAGCGAAGGTAATGCCGGTTGGCGACGAAGAAGCGATCGATGTCGTCCGACCGCTCCTGGATGAGCAGCCCGCCGGTCGCAAGCGTCTCGAAGGTGCGGCCGGTCAAGGTGTGCAGGTCGTTGAAGCGGCGCGCGAAGTTGAGCACCGCTTCGCCGGTCGCCGCTTTGAGCATATAGGCGCGATAGCTGGCGAGCGGGTCGAGCTTGTCCTCGGCGTGGTCGCTGACCTCGATCCGCAGCGGCAGCTTCGCCTCGGCGAAAGCGCCGAGCCAGAAGGCGCGATCCCAATTCGAATATTGCACGCCGCCGCCGAAGCTCAGCACCGCCTGCAAGGGCGGTGGCGGCGGATAAGCGCCGCCATGCGGCCAGGTCGCGAACAGCATCTTGCCGGCGAAGGCGCGGCGCTGCCACAGATCGGTGACGACCGGCGACCAGGTGCAATCGAGCAACGCGGCGCCGGCCTCGATCTCGCCCCACAGCTCGACGACCCAAGGGTCCATGTAAAGCCCCGCGATCTTCAACTGCGGCCGCTCGCGGCGCAGCGCGCGGACGATCTCGCCGGCCGCCTTGCCGGCGCGGTTGGGCTGGAAGTCGTCGAGGATGAGCAGATCGGCTTCCCAGTCGCGGCAGAGCGCGGCGATCGCGGCGTAATCCGCGGCGACGATAGCCGGGTCCTCGAGGCTGCGCAGATCGTGACGCCGCGCTTGCCAGCCATAGGCCTCGAGCGCGGACGCGATCCGTGCCGGCACGTCGTGCTCGCGCGAGGCCGGCTGCGCCGGAATCCAGAGATGCCGGATCGCGACCACCGCCTTGCGCGCGATGCGCGGCGCGCCGCGCGGCGGCGCGTCGAAGCGATGAAGCTGCGCGGGATCGCCCGGCTCGCGAAAGCGCGCGATGTCGGGCGGGCGGTCGGCGGGCGGGATCGCGAAACGCCGGGTGGTCTCGGGCACGGCCGCCGCCCAAAGCTGCGCCAGGGCGCGGGTGAGCGCGTGATTGCCGGAGCGCGCGGCCATGACGGCATCGCACGGAAGCAGCGGATCGAGCAGGTTGCGCAAGCTGCGGCGCTGGTCCGCATCCGCAGCGGCGAAGAGCGCGATCAAACGCGAGGTGCTGCGCGCGGCCGCTTCGCCTTGGCCAAGGCGCGTACCCAAATGGGCCGACAACGCAAGCAGGGTCCAATGCTCGATCCCGTTGTCGAGCAGCATCTGAACGATGAGAAAGGCGATGGCGCTGAGACTGCGCCGATAGAGCGCAAGAGCCACCGCCGCGAGCGCATTCGGCGTCAATTGCCGGGCGCGCAGCAGCCCTAGCGCGGCGTTGAGATCGCCGGCGCGTTCGAGCCGCGAAAGCTCTTCGACCAATTCGTCCTGGGCAGACGGCACGCGGCTTCTCCGGAAATCGGCGCTCCAAGCCGCGACGTTAACGGACGATTGGCTATGGAATGGTAAACGCGCGTCAACCTTCGCCGGATGCCGCTGCCGTGGCGCGGGTAAAGGACGGACGGCCATCGGCGGCGAGGCTGATCTCGACATCGCCCATCGAGCGGTACCCGCGTAGGGCATGCTTGCCGGCGACGTCTTGCGCTTGTGCCTGATTGGGGTTCAGGGCATCGAGCGAAAGGCCGGGGATCGTCGAGAAATTGCGCCAGCGCAGCGGCGGAAGGCCGGCCCATAAGGGGCCGTCGGCCTCCTTTGCCGCCAGGCGCGTGAGCGTGAAGAGCGAAGACTGGTCGAGCATCCAGGCAGGGTACTCGTCGAGCTTCGGCGGCAGATAGAGGGCGAGCAACTGGAGCAGCCTTCGGGCGGATGGGGTGCGGCGGAAAAAGCTCAGCGAGCAATGGCAGATTTCCATCGGCGCGGTGCGGACCGCGCGCTCGAACATGCCGCCATCGGCGTCGCCGACAATCTGCGGCAGTGCCTGGAGCGATGGCCGCAGCAGGGTATCGATGTCGGTAATGATGAGATCGGCGGCGAAGCGGTCCATGATCTCGCCCGCGATGAGAAAGCGCTTGCAGGCATAGTAAGAGGCTTCCGCCGGCCCCTCGTCGCAGCTGAGCGAGAGATCCGCGATCGCGTTCGCTGCCCAATGCGCGAACAAAGCCTCGGTTTCCGGCGTGGGATTAACGACGTGAAGGTGGCAGCGCAGTCCGCCGATGTGGGCGGCGGAGGCAAGAAAATCCGGCCCGAAGCGCTCGAAATACGCGCCGTTACAGCTCGACAAGACGATAGGCGACGTCGATGGCGCGGAGGCCAAAGCGAGCGGCGGCGGCGGCGCGGCGAGCGCCGGATGCTTCGGATCGAGGGCGAAGGCCTGTTGGACGGCGCAATACCAGAGCTTCAGCGCGAACGTGTCGCGAGCGAAAAGGCTTTGGCCGGCAGCGCCAAGGCGGACCGCGCGACAAAGCTCGTCGTGCGTGGTGCGTGCATCGTCGGCTTTTGCTGCGAGGCAAGCCGAAGCGTAATGCGTGATGAAACGGAGCGCGAAGCTTTCGGGCAACGCGGCATGAAGGCGGCGGACCGTGTCGTCGCGCTCTTCGTCCAAGAACGCGCAAACCTGCTCGGCAAGGAGACCGAATGTGCCGCCGCGCGCGTTGAAATGCTGTGTCAAATATTGGGGAAGCGCACCTTGACCTTCGGCAAGGAGAAGTTGCTCGGCAAAGCTCTCGCCGAAAACCATGTGCGGCCGTCCCGGCTATTGCGCGGGATTTCTAGCGGTCGTTTAGTTAATAAACCGTAACCGGTTGGCGTCGCGCGCAGCGCCGCGCTCGGCAAGGACATCGCCGAGGGGCGGAAGGGGGGACGCCACTTTAGATCTAGCGGCGGCGATCGTTGGGACGATTGTTGCTCGTCAGCATGCCCCAGAACAATGCGCCTACGAAACTCACGAACGCGACGATCACGAGGATCAGATAGGCTTCGCCATACTCACTCATCACAAATGCCTTACCGACGCTTCGCACACGCTTGCGTGATAGCGTGTGCGAGCGCACGCCGCCTAATTACATCGCCGAAAGATCGCGGCGATTTTAGGGCGTCACGGGCAGGAGCGGGGCTGCGGCCGCGACCGCATCATTTACTTCGCCGGCGCGGGGTCCTTGAGCCGCACATAGCGGTCGACGGCTTCCTCGAAGCTCGCGGCGGCGGGCATCTGGAATCGGCCCGGACGCACGCGATAGGCGTGCGGATCGAGGCCCGGCAGCGGCGTGTTGGCGCTGCGCTCGTGATCCTTCACTGTCTGCAAGAGCAGGCGGCGCAGCTTGATGATCGCCGAATCGCTGACGCCCAGATGCTCGATCGTGCGATCGGCGATCGGCCCCATCGATTCCTGGATGCTGCAATCTTGCCGGCCGATGCCTTTGATGCCGGTATAGGAGAGGCCGCTCTTCTGCAACGCGCGATCGATCAGATAGTCGTTGTCGCGATTGGCGACGGGACGGTCGGTGCCGGGGATGAGTTGCGGATGGATGAAGAACGCATCGCGCGAATCCGCGAGATCCTCGTCGGTCAAGGGGCGGTCGGCGCGATAATCGATGCAGTAATTCATCGTGTTCTCGTCGTCGATGGGAACCCACGCATGCGCGCCCGGCGGATCGACCGAGATCAGCTTGTGGAAAGGCATCAGCATCACGCTGCAGGTCCAGAAGTTATTTTCGCCGCGCGGCCGGCAGGTGCCGGAGGCGAAGCCGAAATCCATCGGCAAGACTTCGTAACGTTGCGGCAGGTCTTGGCGCACGCCGTCGCGATTGCCGTCGTCGCCGCGATGGAGGAAGGTAAGGTGGCTGGTGTCGAAGCCGCCTTCCAAGGCTTGCAGCCAGTTGCATTCCTGGACATGACGCGTGACATAGCGATGCGACGCGGGCACCGCCGTCCATTCGAGCTCGGGAAATTCCGGCTTCAGCTCGGGCGGGCCCATATAGGCCCAGACGAGGCCGCCGCGCTCGATGCAGGGGTAAGCGGTGATCTTGATCTTGCGCTTGAAGTCCTTGTCCCAAGGCTCCGACGGCAGATCGACGCAGTTGCCCTCGATGTCGAATTTCCAGCCGTGATAGACGCATCTGAGGCCGCATTCCTCGTTGCGGCCGAAGAACAGCGAGGCCGTGCGATGCGGGCACCGCTCGTCGACGAGACCGACGCGGCCGAGGCTGTCGCGGAAGGCGACGAGCTTCTCGCTGAGGAGCTTCACCCGCACCGGCGGGCAATCGGGCTCGGGCAGTTGGCTCGCGAATAGCGCCGGTATCCAATAGCGCCGCATCAGCCGGCCCATCGGCGTGCCGGGTCCGGTCCGCGTCAGTAATTCATTGTCCTCGCGCGACAGCATCGCCTTCTCCCACCCGATAACGAATATGCGGATGGTATCATGCGGAGACGCGGCGGCCAAACCGCGGCGTTACCCGGGCCGCCCTCAGCGCTCGCGCCGCCCGCCGCGCTGTCCCAAGATATCGCCGGCGACGTTGCGGATGATGGTGAGGAAGCTGCGCGCCACGAGCGAAAGCGACGTTTCTTTGCGATAATACGCGCACAGCTGGCGGTCAAAGCGGGGAATACGCGCCGGCACGATCTTGAGTTGCCCGGCATTCAGCGCGTCGCAGAAGAACAATTGGGGCGCGATCAAGAGGAACTCCGGATTGGCGAGGGCGACTTCGAGTGGCAGGAAGCCGGCATCGATCTCGATCGTCGGAAGCGGCGGCGGAAGGCCCGCCTTCTGAAAGGCATCGCAAAAAACCTTGTTCAGGCCGGAGTGATCGCGATTGAGGATCCACGGTCCCGCGGCGATGTCCTTGAGGCTCGCGCGCTGTCCGAAGTCGCGCGGGTTTTCGGCCGAGGTGAGCACGAGGACGCGGTTGCGTCGAACCAAAGGCTCGGCGGCGAGCGAGCGGTAGGAACGCCCCGCCAGCATGAAGATGCCGAAATCGAATTCGCCGGCCTCGAGCCGGGAAACGACGCCGCTGAAGGGCCCGGCCGTGACCGACAACTGCACCTGGGGATGAGAATGATAGAAGCGCTTGATCGCAAGCGGCAGCAGAACATGCGAGGTCGCGGCGCCGATGGCGACGGCGATC
>DATGLO010000128.1:0-5514 GCA_035294105.1 Allostellaceae bacterium | reverse complement strand
GCGCAAGCTCGCCATCATGTGCCGCATCGTCGGCATGCAAGGATCGATCGGGCTTTTCGGTCATATCTCGATCCGTATTCCCGGCACCGATATCGTGCTGATGACGCCGGGGGCCGGCGTCGAAAAAAGCACCGCACGGACCGATCAGGTCTTTGTCTTCGGTCTCGACGGCAAGATCCATTACCATCCGGGCGGCGACCGGCCGGCGCAGATCCCGGCGGAATGGCGCATCCACACGCAAATCCACAAGGACCGGCCCGAGATCGGCGCGGTGGCGCATCTCCATGCGCCGGCCTCGACCTTGCTCGGCATCGCGCACAAGCCGATCGTGCCGGTCTTCGCGCAAGGCGCCATGTTCAAGGACGGCGTGCCGGTCTGGGACAATCCGCGCCTCGTCCTGACCGACGAGCTGGCGATCTCGCTGTCGAAGACGCTCGGCGACAAGCGCGCCTGCCAGATGCGCGGCCACGGCTCGGTGGTGGTCGGCACCACCGCCGAGGCTTGTCTCCTCGCCTGCACCTTCATCGAGGAGAACGCGCGCTATCAGATCGACGGCGAAGCGCTGGGCGGCGCGGTGCCGCTATCGGCGGAAGAGCAGGCCGATTGCGCACGCGGCAGCGTCGGCGGCGGGCTCGAGCGCATGCTGTGGGATTTCTGGGCGCGCCGCGTCGATGTCGAAGGCTTGCCGCTCTGATCGTTATTTCAGGTTGAACGCGAGCAGGTCGTCGGTCGGATTGTCGGCGCAGCGCGCGGCGCTGCCGGTCCAGCCGCCGGCGAAATAAGCCGTATCGCCGATCACGCCGCCGCCGAAGCCGTGCCGCGCGCCGGGCAGCGGCGCGAGCTCCATCCATTTCCCGGTCTTCGGATCGAAGGCTTCGTTCAGATCGAACGGCTTGTTGTTCTTGCACTCGCCGCCGACATAGAGAATGAGGCCGTGATAATAAACCGCCGCGCCGGCGCTGCGCGGCTCGGGCAGGGGCGGGCCGCTCGTCCAAGTGTCGATCTTCGGGTCGTAGATGTCGTGATAGGCCGTGTTGTCGGCCGGCTCTTTTGTGCGGCCGCCGATCGCATGGATCTTGCCGGCGACCACGACGACGCCGGCATGGTCGCGCGCCACCGGCAACGGCGCGGCCTGGCTCCACGTATTGGTCGCGGGATCGTAGACCTCATGCGTCGCGACCGTGACCTTGTCGAGGCCGCGGCCGCCGATCGCATGAATCTTGCCGTCCACCGCGACGAGACCGACGGAGGCGCGCGGGCTCGAAAGCGGCGCAAGGTTCTGCCATTTATCGGTCGCGGGATCGTAGCGGAAGAACAGATCGTGCGCGCCGACATGGATCGGGAAGGCGAAGCCGCCGGCGGCGTAGATCTTGCTGTCGAGCGTGGCGAGAGCGGTGTGATTCATGCCATGCGGCATGCCGGCGCGCTCGCGCCAGCTATCGGTCGCGGGATCGTATTCGTCATTGACGTAAAGATCGTTGCGATCGTTGTTCTGGCCGCCGATCACATAAAGCTTGCCGCCCGCCACCGCGGCATAGACTTCGGAGCGCACCGTCGGCAGCGGATGCTTCTTCGTCCAGATGCCGAGCAGGGCGGGTTGCGCGCGGCTTGGCCCCATTGTTGATAGCCCGATCATTGCGATGCCGATCAGCGCCGCGGCGCCGAACAGTGATAACAATCGCCACGTCTTCATGCCGTTTCCCCCTTTTCCTCGCCAAGCTCTTTCGCCAATTGTGCGCGGATGCGCTCGATACGCGGCGCGAGCGGCTCCGGCCGGCGCACGAGCTGGATCGGCACGCGCGGCATGCCCTCGACCGCGATGGCGCGCAACATGCCGTGGCCAAGCTCGTATTCGGCGGCGATGCGCGGCACCAGGGCGAGGCCGGCGCCGGCTTCGACCATGTATTTGAGCGATTCGAGATCGTCGCAATCGCCGACGATCTCGGGCGCGAGGTCGCGTTCGGCGAAATGCTCGAGCACGGTTTTGCCAAAGCCGATGCGCGGCTCGTTGACCAGCAGCGGCTGGCGGCTGAGCTCGGCAAGGTCGAGCGGTTCTCGACGTTTGGCGAAGGCATGACTCGCCGGGACAAGCAGCACGATCTCCGATTCGGCGAGCGGCGCGCGGAGAAGCTTGTCCGAGGACGGCTTGACCTCGGCCTCGAACACGACGCCCAGGTCGAGGCGCTGTTGATGCACCAGCCGGAGGATGCGCCGTGTCGTCGCGGTGACGAGCTCGAGCCGCGTCTTCACGTTGATGCGGGCGAGCACGCGGGAGATACGCGGCACCAGCGATTGCGCGAGGCCGGAATTGACGCCGATGCGGATCGTCGCGCCGGGCTTGCCGCGAAGTTCGCGCGCCAGCTCCTTGAGGGCCGACATGCCGCTGACGACGCTCGAGGCGGATTCGAGGAAAGCGAGCCCGTTGACGCTCGGCTCGACGCCGCGGCTGTTGCGGTAGAAAAGGCTGAAGCCGAGTTCCTCTTCGAGCAGCCGGATCTGCTCCGAGAGCGACGGCTGCGACACGCCCATTTTCGCGGCGGCGCGGCTGAAGCTGCGCTCGCTCCAGATCGCATG
Organism: Allostellaceae bacterium; assembly: GCA_035294105.1. Lineage (GTDB taxonomy): Bacteria > Pseudomonadota > Alphaproteobacteria > ATCC43930 > CGMCC-115725 > CAIKMD01. The sequence continues at coordinate 2,940 of DATGLO010000128.1, read as the reverse complement.
GGCATAGCGGAGCTGGCGGTCGTTCATGGTGAGCAACGGCGCGGCAGGCATGCCCGCCGGTTGAGCAATCGCATCATAGGTATTGCCTATCAAGGCATCCCGAAATATTCCTAGATTTGAGGGGTCGAGGCAACATAATCGCTTCGAGAAAAGCCGAGCAGGGACGGCGAGAATGTCGGATTACGAGCTCAACCGCGCGATTCATCACATTTACACCGATCGCGCACGGACCGAGGCGTTTCGCGCCCGCGACTATGCCGTGCTGGATCATTTCGATTTGAGCGCGGAAGAGCGGCGCGCGCTGACCGAGCGCGATTTCCCGGCGCTCTGGGCGCTTCACGTCCATCCCGTGTTGCTCTTCCATCTCTCGGCGGTGCTCAACCCGCGCGAATGGTATCTCGAACACGTGGTGCCGAAGATCAAAGGCGTGCCGAACAAGTTCTACGACTATTACCATCCGCGCGACGCGCAGCCGGCGTGATCGCGGGTCCCGGAATGGCAATCGCTCGCATGACGATGGGCACATGACGGTCCAGGGCGACCAGGTCCGCTCGGTCACGCAACGCCGGCCGCGGCTGGGGCCCCGTCTTTCGCAGGTCAACATCAATGTCTGGCGGCTGCTGGTCTTCTTCCTGATCATCGCCGCCTGGTGGCTGGTCGCGGTGCTGGTCGGGCAGAACTTCTTCCCGACGCCTTGGCAGACCGCCGTCGCCGCGGTTCAGGTGATCGGCGACGGCAGCGTGCCGCGCGCCACGCTCGACAGCCTTACCGTCTTTCTCTCGGGCTTCGTCCTCGCCGGCTGTTTCGCGATTCCCTTCGGCCTCTTGATGGGCGGCGTGCGCGTCTTCGGCGCCACCATCGAGGGCTATGTCAACGCGCTCTCGGCGATGCCGCGCGTCGCCTTCATCCCGCTGGTGATCGTTTTCTTGGGCCTCGGCTACGAGGCCAAGATCTTCATCGTGTTCCTCGGCGCGGTCATGCCGATCCTCATCAACACCTATTACGGCGTGCTCAATTCGGACGGCGAGCTGATCGAGATGGCGCGCTCGGCCGGCGCCAGCGACACGCAGATTTTTAGGAAGATCATGCTGCCGGGCGCGCTGCCCTATATCACCGCCGGCCTGCGCGTCGGCGCGTCGCTCGCGCTCATCAACACCGTGGTCGCCGAGCTCTACACGGCGGTGAACGGCCTCGGCGGACTGTTGTCGATCTACGGCAACAGCTTCCGCATGGCGCCCTATTTCGTGGTCGTCTGCGTGCTCGCGGCGATCGGCGTTTTCATCATGCAATCCCTGAAGCTTGTGGAGCGCCGCATGGAGCGGTGGCGTTACCACGGGGATTCGATCTAGGTGGAGGAAGTCTCATGGCGCAGATCGTTTCGGTGATCGCCTCGACCCACAATCCGCGCATCTTCTGGAACCGCGACCAGGCCGATCCCAGGGACATGGAGACGCTCTACGGCACCTTCGCCAAGGTGCGTCGGATGCTGGCCGCGACCAAGCCGAGCCTTATCGTCGGCATCGCCAACGACCATCTCGACAATTTCTTCTTCGACAACCTGCCGACCTTCGCGGTCGGCACCGGGCCGGTCGCCGAGGGCCCGTTCTGGTACGAGACCGACGTGATGCATCTGCCGCGCTATCGCGCCAATGTGCATCAGGACCTCGCGCAATTCCTCCTGCGCCGCGGCATCGAGGAGGGCGTGCAGTTCAGCCAGGTGCACGACTTCAAGATCGACCACGCGTTCACCGTGCCGCTGTCTTTCGTGCGGCCGGAAGAGGATTTGCCCTTCGTGCCGGTGATGACCAATGCGTTCGGCTATCCGATCCCGCCCAACCATCGCTGGTACGAGCTCGGCCAGTTCCTGCGCCGCTCGATCGAAGCCTGGCCCGGCGACGAGCGTGTCGCGGTAATCGGCTCGTTCAATCTCACAGTCGAGGTCGGCGGGCCCAAGATGGGCAATTACAATTTCGATCTGCAGCGCTGGATTCTCGAGCAGATGCGCGCCGGCAATCGCGACGACATCTTGAAGACGCTGACGGTGCCGCGGCTGATCGAGGAAGGCAATTCGACCTCGGAATTCCTCAACTACGTCACCTGTCTCGGCGTCGTCGAAGAGCGCAAGCCGAGTTTCATCGATCACAAGCCGGTCAAAGGCGTGGGCACCTGTCCGGTCGCGTTTTGGGATCTCACGGGAGCGGCGGTGTGAATAAATTCGTTGTCGGGCTTTCTCTCGCCGCGCTCGTCGCCGCTCCAGCCGCGCAGGCGGATCCGTTCAAGCTCATCGTCACGGAGACGGAAACGCCGCTGGTGCCGAATTCGGTCACCGACCTCGCGATCGGCCTCGGCTATTACAAGCGGGCCGGCGTCGATGTCCAGCTCGTGCGCGTGCAGCAAACGCCCTCGGCAGTCGCGGCGCTCCGCTCGGGCGAAGGCGACATGGCGAATATCGCGACCGATACCGCGCTCCAGCTTGTCGCGCGCGATCAGATGAAGCTGAAGGGCGTCGTCTCGCCCGATAAGGCGCTGCCTTTCCTGATCGCCGCGAAGAAAACCATCGCGACGCCCAAGGATCTCAACGGCAAGATCTTCGGTGTCGCCCGCGTCGGCAGCGCCGATTACACGCTGAGCCGCGTCGTGCTGGCAAAGCTCGGCGTGAATGTCGACGGGCTGCAATATCTGTCGATCGGCCAGCCGCCGGTGCGGGCGCAATCCCTGACCACCGGCCGCAGCGATGCGACGACGATGTCGATCGGCGTCTGGCTCGCGATGCCGGACAAGAGCGGCGTCAAAACGCTGGTCGATCAAACCGACTTCTACAAGCTCGCGCCTTTCGTCTCGAAGCTGAACGTCGTGACCGAAGCGGTGGCCAAGACCAAGGCGAAACAGGTCGAAGCCGTGGTGCGCGGCATCATCATGGCCTCGCGCGACTTCGCCAAG
>DATGLO010000127.1:0-4718 GCA_035294105.1 Allostellaceae bacterium | reverse complement strand
ATCCCGATACCGACCTCGCGGTGCTGCGGCTCGCCGGCGAGGCCCCCGCCTTCGCCCGGCTGGGCGATGCGCGGCAGCTCCGGGTCGGCCAGCTCGTCATCGCCATCGGCAACCCGTTCGGCTTCCAGGCGACGGTGACGGCGGGCGTGGTGAGCGCGCTCGGCCGCACGCTGCGCGCCCGCTCCGGCCGGCTCATCGACAGCGTCATCCAGACCGACGCCGCGCTCAATCCCGGCAATTCCGGCGGGCCGCTCGTCAATTCGGCGGGCGAGATCATCGGCATCAACACCGCGATCATCGCGATGGCGCAAGGCATCTGTTTCTCGATCTCGGCCGATACGGTCGCGTTCGTCGCGGCGCGCCTCATCCGCGAAGGCCGCGTGCGGCGGTGCTATATCGGCGTCGCCGGCCAGAACGTGCCGATCGCGCGCAAGGTCGTGCGCTTCCACCGCTTGGAGCGCGAAAGCGGCGTGCTGGCGCAAAACGTGTCGCAAGACGGTGCTGCGGCGGCGGCCGGGCTGCTCTCGGGCGATATCATCGTCGAGCTCGACGGCCACGCCGTCGGCAGCGTCGACGAGCTGCATCGCCTTCTGCTCGAGAATCGGCTCGGCGTCTCGGTGCCGATGGTGGTATTGCGGCGCGAGCTGAAGCTCACCCTGCCGGTGGTGCCGCGGGAAATCCCGCCGGCAGCATGAGCTTCAGTTGCCCTGGGTGTGGCTGAGCTCTGGCCAGATCCGCTTCGCGATCTCGCCGTTCTCGTTGAAAGCATGGCAGGTATTGAGCAGCCGCGGCTTGCGCGCGGCGTCGGTATTCTTGCCTTCGGCGCGCGCCATACGATTCCGATAAGGGAAGATGGTCTGGAACGCGACCGTCGCGAGGCGGCCGATCAGTTCGGTGTGGTGGGTGCAGCCCTCGACCCCGCCAAACAGCTCGAAGACCTTGCCGTTGAAGCCTTTGGCGATCTTCAGCCCTTTGAGCTTCTGATAATTCGGCAGGATGCCCGGGCAGACGCCATAGGGGCTGTGGTCGGTCGCGGCTTCGACGCCTTGGATGGTCATGGTATCGTCGACGATCAGCCGCAGCCACATCTCGTGAATGAACTCGCCGGGCTTCACCTCGCCGCGATACTCGTTGCCGAAAGCATAGCTCTTGCCGTCGGTCAGGCGGCCCTCGATGTCCCAAAGCCCGTCCTGCCGTTTATAGCCATGGCATTCGATGTTTCTGGTATGGATCAGCTCGCGCGGTTGAGCGTTTGGCAAAGGCATGTCGGTCTCTTTCGGAAAGGCTAAACGGGGGTGGGCGCGGCCGCGATCTCGGCGGCAAGGAAGGCTTCGAGCGTTCCGCGCTCGACATCGCGCGATATAAAGGCATCGCCGATGTCATGCGCGAGGATCAAGGTGATGCGGCCGTCGCGCACCTTCTTGTCCTTGCTCATGTGGCGCAAGAGATCGGCCGGCGCAAAATGCCTGCCATTCGCGATCTGCTTCAGCTCGACCGGCAAGCCGACGGCGGCATAGTGCCGGCGCACCCGCGCGACCGATTCCTCGGGGCAAATCCCGAGCTTTGCCGAGAGACCGAAGGCAAGCCGCATGCCCATCGCGACGGCTTCGCCGTGCAGCAGCGCGTCGCCGAAGCCGGTCTCGGCTTCGAGCGCGTGGCCGAAAGTGTGGCCGAAATTGAGGAGTTGGCGCTCGCCGGTCTCGCGCTCGTCGACGGCGACGACCGCGGCCTTGGCGGCGCAGCTTTTCAGCACAGCTTGGCGGCGCGCATCGGCATCGCCCGACACCAGTTTCGGACCCGCGCCTTCGAGCCATTCGTAAAAGCGGCGATCGCGAATGAGGCCGTATTTCACCACCTCGGCATAACCGGCGAGCAACTCGCGCCGCGGCAGGGTCGCGAGCGTGTCGATATCGGCCAAAACGAGCACCGGCTGATGAAACGCGCCGATGAGATTCTTGCCGTGGCGGCTGTCGATCGCGGTCTTGCCGCCGACCGAGCTGTCGACCTGCGCCAGCAAAGTCGTCGGGATCTGCACGTAATCGAGGCCGCGCAAGAGTGTCGCGGCGGCAAAGCCGGTGAGATCGCCGATGACGCCGCCGCCCAGCGCGATGAGCGGCGTGCCGCGCTCGATGCCGAGGGCGAGCACGTCCTCGCAAAGCTTCGAGAAATGCGCGAAGTCCTTGGTCGCCTCGCCCGGCGGCAGCACGATCGTCTGATGCGCGACGCCGCCTTTAGCGAGTCCCGCGCGCAACTTATCGAGATGGAGCTTGGCGACGTTCTCGTCGGTGACGATAATGGCACGCTTCTGGCGCAAGACCGGGGCGATCAGCGCGCCGGCATCGCCGAGCAATCCCGCGCCGACGACGATGTCGTAGCCGCGCGCGCCGAGTTCGACGCGCAGCGTATCGCGTCCGCTCATGGCGCCGCCCCGACTTGCGCCGTCGCGCCGAGAAACCGCTCCAGCGCTTCCATCACCTTGGCGAGGGTCGCTTCCGGCGGACCGTCCACGGTATCGACGGTGATATCGGCTTCGGCATAGACCGGATAGCGCTCGGCCATCAGCTTTGCTAGCACCGCGCGCGGATCACCGTTCTTAAGGAGCGGGCGGTTGTTGCGGCGGGCGACCCGCGTCAGCAGCGTCTCGAGGTCGGCACGCAGCCAGACCGAGATCGCCCGCTGGCGGATCAGGGTCCGGGTGGCCGGGTCCATGAAAGCGCCGCCGCCGGTGGCGAGGATCTGGGGCGGCGCATCGAGCAGCCGCGCAATGACCCGGCGCTCGCCGTTGCGGAATGCGGCCTCGCCGTCGCGCGCGAAGATTTCCTCGATCGACGCGCCCGCGGCGTTCTCGATCTCGACATCGGCATCGGTGAAGGGCAGAGCGAGCGTCTGCGCGAGTCGCCGCCCGATGCTCGATTTACCGGCACCCATGAGCCCGACCAGCGCGACCGTCTTGGGTGCGCGCCAGGGCAAAAGCGAATTCATCCGACGCGCGCTCCGTCGCGGCGCCCTATCGTTGAAACAGCGAAGAAGCGCCGATAGACTGCGGGCAACTTGATCATGGCCACAGCCTAGCATACCGCCAGGATGCTGCGCCAATCGGGGTTCTTCTGGACAAACGAATTGGGCAGGGTCAATGGGTCGGTTCCTTCTGATCATCTTAGCGCTTGTGATTGTGGTTCTTATCGGGGGTACGGTGTTTCTGATGGTGTGGAACATCCCGGCGCCCACGGCGCGCGTCGAAAAGGTGATTCCGGATGCGCGTTTTCCGCGTTGAGCGGAGCCTTGTCGCCCTTCTGCTGATCTTTTTAGGGACGCCGGTTCGCGCGCAGACCGGAGCGCCGACGCCGCTCTTTCCGCCGAGCGCGAGCGCGGCACCGCCAAGCGCGGCGCCGCCGCCGCCGTCCGCGCCCATGGGCGATGCCGCCATCCAAAGCGAGCCGCTGGCGCCCGTCGCACCCGTCTGGGGCGGTACGCTCGGTGCCGCCGACCGTGCTCTGCCGCATGATATGTGGTCGACGACGCCGCGCAGCTTCGTCGATGCCGCGTTGCCGCTGCTTGAGCCGACGACCTCGCCGGTGTTGCAAAACCTCGCGCATCGCCTGTTGCTCAGCAATGCCATCATGCCCCATGGCAGCGATCCCGCCGGCGGGCCCGATCTTCTCGAGCGGCGGCTCGATAGCCTGCTGACCCTCGGCATGGGCGATGGCGCGGCGCTGCTCGACGCGATTTTCCAGAACACCGCCAGCGAGGGCTTCGATCGCGACGCGGTCGAGTTGCGCATCACGGCGGGCGACCTTGCCGGCGCATGCAAAATGGTTGCCGACCGCGTCGCGCACTATCGCGATCCGTGGTGGGACCAGGCGCTGGTCGCGTGCCAGGCGCTGACCGGCGCCTATGACCAGGCCGCGCTCGGCCTCAACGCCATGCGCGAGCAAAAAAGCGGTCGCGACCCGGTGTTCGAGACGCTGATCGACGCGATTCTCGGCCATCGCGCCCGGCTCGAGAAGCTGCCCAATCCGACGCCGTTGCGCGTCGCGCTGCTGGCGGCGACAAAGCTGCCGGCGCCGGCGGATGCGCTGGCCAATGCCGGTCCGGCGGCGCTCGCGGTTTGGGCGACGAGCGATAAGGTGCCGGTCGCGGCGCGGCTTGTCGCCGGCGAAAAAGCCGAGGCTTTCGGCGCTCTGCCGCCGGCCGGGCTGGGCCTTCTCTACAGCGCCGTGCCATTCAGGCCCGAAGAGCAGGGCGCGTTGCTGAAAAGCGGCAAACTGCCCGACGATCCGCGCAGCCGGGCGATCCTCTACAACCTCGCGCGGACCAGCGAGCCGGGCGCTATGCGGGTGGCGGCGCTGGCGCCGCTGATCGCCGACGCGCGTCGCCGCGGCGATCTGGTGTCGATGGCGCGGCTGGTCGGGCCGCTCGTTGCCGAGCTTCAACCCTCGCCGGAATGGCAAAGCTTCGCCGGCGATGCGGCGCGCGTGCTGCTGGCGGTGCGCGCTTATGATCGTGCGGCGCCCTGGGTCGAACTGGCTGGCCGGCCGGAGCTGCGCGTCATCGCGGGCTTTGCGGCGAGCGGCGAAGACAGCGCGCCGCCGCCGCTCGGCGATGCCGCCGCCGCTTTGACGGCGCTCGATCCCAAAGCCGCGCCGCGGCAGACGGACCTATTGTTCTCGCTGGCCGCGGCGCTGGGCGAGCCGGTCGCCGGAATCGACATCGCGCCG
>DATGLO010000126.1:0-4431 GCA_035294105.1 Allostellaceae bacterium | reverse complement strand
TCCTTTCGGCACCGCGACCGACGGCATCAAGGGGCTCGGCGACTATGGGCTCGGCGCCGCCGATCTCGAGGCGATTTATCGCGGCAACGCCCAGCGCCTCATCCCGCGCCTCAAAAGCTGAGGCTTCGCCGGCGCGCTTGCAACGATCTGTCCGCGCAGGTGTTTTCTCTTTGAGCCCAGCGAATGACCGCCGTTCATCCCCATGCCGAAGCCACCTATCGCCTGATCCCGGGCGAGGGCGGCAGCGTTGCGGTCGAGGTCGCGATCCCCGGCAGCGGCCCGACCAAGGTCAGCGGCTTCGACAGCCAGGCCAAGGCCGAAGCCTGGATCGAGCGCCACAAGGCGAATGTCGCCAGCGGCACGATCATGCAGCGCTCGAACTGGTCGCGCGGCGCCAGGCCGAAGTGACCGGCGAGCGCCCGATCGCCGCATTGGACAGCGGCCGGCCGCGGTTCCATACTGTGCGGGTCAATCGACCTTGGGTCGGTCGCCGCCGTTCCGCTCGTTCGAGCCCGACCCCGGTCCTCCCCCAAACCCCGATTGCGACACGCGGCGCGGTTCGCCGGCCGCCGCCCACGGCCTTTAGGAGAGATCGATGGCTATCGGTACGGTCAAATGGTTCAATGCGCAAAAGGGTTACGGCTTCATCCGGCCGACCGACGGCAGCAAGGACGTCTTCGTCCATATCTCGGCGGTCGAAGCCGCGGGCCTCGGCAGCCTGCGCGAGGGTCAGAAGGTGAGCTACGACCTCGAGCGCGGCCAGCAAGGCAAGACCTCGGCCGTCAATTTGAAGAACGCCTGACAAGGAGTAACGCGTGCAAGTTCTCGTCCGCGATAACAACGTCGACCAGGCTTTACGCGCTCTCAAGAAGAAGCTGCAGCGCGAAGGCGTGTTCCGCGAGATGAAGCTGCGCCGCTCCTACGAGAAGGCGTCCGAGCGGCGGGCGCGCGAGCAATCCGAGGCGGTCCGCCGCTATCGCAAGATGCTGCGCAAGCGGATGGAACGGGAAGGCTACTAGGCCGCAACCATGGCAACCATCGACACGCACAAGTTCAAGCTGGGGCAATCGGTCGAGCTCGTGCGCCACGAGCAGAACTTACGGCCGCTCGGGCGCTTCGAGATCGTCCGCATCATGCCGACTGAGCACGGCTATCGCCAATATCGCATCCGCTCGCTCGAGGACGGGCATGAGCGCATGGCGGTCGAAACCGAGCTCGCCTGAGCCGTCGTCCTCAGCCGGGCGGCAGCAGCCCTTTTCTGATTTGGTGCGCGAGCTCTGCATATTCGTCGGCAACGCGTTCGAGTTGCCGGCGCAAGCCGTCGTCGTGACAGCGCGCTGCGACTTCGCGCACTTCGGCTTCCCGCTCGATATAGAATTGCAGGCGCGTACCGTCGAAAACCACTGGCGACAACTCCCCCTACCACCTCAATTGCTATTCGACTCAAAGTCTTGACCACCATTGTGGCACTTCTATGTCGTTCCTCTTTCGGGGCCGATAACGAGGCCTCGTCGGTGGAAAAGTCGCGGCGATTGTCGGGTGCGAAGTCGGCAGGCAAAGGCGACGGCAAAACGCGCGCCTTGCCGGCGCGCGGCAAGCCGCGCGGGGGGAAGAAACGGTCCCTTGCTCTTCCAAAGAAGGGACCGTCTCCCTTCGGGCGCCGGATGCAGCAACGCCTGCCCTGCCGCTGTGGCGTCTCCAAGAACGTCCCAAGATAAAGGCTTGTTCCCGCGATCTGTTGCGTGGCGCGCCGCCAAGCCCGCGCGTTGCGCGCGGCTGCGGTTGCGCGCGGCTGCGCGGCGAGCCCGCCAGTCTCGCCGACCCGCGCTATCGCTTCGTCACGCTTCTTTCGCTGTGGTGATCGGCTGCTGCGGCGCTGGGCCGCGCGGCGCATCGCCGCCCGTCGCCGGTCCGCCTGTCGCCTCGTCGTAAGCCCGCTTCGCCACCGCCGCGTATTCCTCGGCGATCAGCAGCATCGCCAGCCGCGTGGCGGAATCGGCATCGCCCACCGTCTCCGCGGTAACGCGCATCTTGTTGGCTGCGTTCAGCCAAAATTGGGCGTGACCCCAAGCCAATGGCATTCGCCCTCCCCGCCATTACGCGTTTCTGTTTTCGGCTTTGAATTCGGCATTTTTATGATCGCCTGTCCGACATTTGATGCTAGCGCGGCTGCTGCTGTTTGAGCGCCTGCGCTTCGAGCGTCTTCGCGAGATTTTCGAGCTCTTCCGCCCGCGCCCGCAGCGCGAGCTCGACAAGCTCGTCGTTGACGACCGCCATCGCCTGGCGGAAGCGCGCGACCTGCTGCCGGGTCTTCGCGACCTCGGCCAGTAGCTCCGCCGCGCCGCGGTTAGCGTTCTCGGTACTCATCGTCGCGCAGAAAGCGCAATTGCTCGCGCCTGACGAGATAGTCCAAGGCCACGCCGCCTCCCGAATGTGCTGCCGCCGCGATCCTTGAGGACCGCGGATTTTGCCAAGGTGTTTCTTTCCGTGGTGCCGCGTGGAATCAGGCTTTTTTGAGGCGCTGACGCGGAAATCATGGCGGCCGCGAGAATGCCCCCCGCCGCGCCTGCCTTTGCCCCGGTCGCGTGGTAAAAGCTCTGCGGACAGCTCGGGTTAAGGGCTCTGCGCGGGAGGAATGCGATGCCGTTTGCTTTGAATCTTTATCACGATCAGCTCGCCGCGGGCGGCGGCAGCACCGCGCTGCCGGCCGCGCATCGCCTGCTCTATGTCCGCTTCGGCAAGGTCGAGGTGAACGGCAAAGCGATGAACGCCGACGAAGCCTGCTATGCCGAAGGGCCGGTGGCGCTGACATCGGCCGGCCAGTGGGCGCAGCTCTGGCGCTGGGAGCTGGCGCTGCCCAACGCCGCGCCGGTCCTGGCCGAGGGCGAGGGCGTCCTCACCCATCACCGCATGGCGCGCATCATCACGACGCTGCACCTCGCCGCGGGCAGCCGCTGGCTGTTGCGCCTCGACCAGATCAACACGCCGGCGGGCCGCATCGCCGATCGCCATCAGCATCCCGGCCCCGGCATCCGCTGTTTGCTCGAAGGCAGTTTCAACGTGCAGCAAGCCGCCGAGAGCGTGCGCAACGTCGCGCCCGGCGATGCGTGGTGGGAAACCGGCAGCGATACGGTCGTCGCCTGGGGCTCGCGCCAGATGGGCACGCGTTTCTTGCGCGGCATGGTGCTGCCGCCCGAATGCGAGGGCAAACCGACCGGCACCTGGCTGTCGGGCGACGCCGCCGCCGCCTCGAGCGCGCGCGGCAATTGGAAGCTCTATGTCGACAAGGTGATTACGATCTAAGCCACCCTATCTAATAATCGTCACGCCCGCGGCAGCGGGCATCCAGGGCCGCATCGCACCCTTGCCCTGGACTTCGGCGCGCGCTTCGCTGGCCGGGGTGACGCGCAGCGAGAGAGGAGCGACTCACATGGCCATCGAGCTCAATCACACGATCGTTCCGGCGCACGACAAAGAGGCGTCGGCAAAATGGCTCGCCGAGATTTTGGGCGCGAAATACGAAGGCACGCACTTCCATTTCGCGATCGTGCGCATCAATGACGGCCTCACTCTCGATTACGATCACGCCGACGCGTTCGAGCATCACCATTACGCCTTCAAGGTCGGCGAGGCCGAGTTCGACGAGATCTACGAGCGCGTCAAGGCGAAGCACGTCGTCTATGGCAGCGGCCCGACCTCGCCCGACGACATGACCATCAACCGACGCCGCGGCGGCCGCGGCTTCTACTTCCGCGATCCCAACGGCCATATGATGGAAGTGCTGACCGCGGCATAAGGCGCGGTTTGCTCCTTGCATTGACGACATAGGGAGGAACCACCGTGCCGATCGTCGATTCGCATATTCATCTCTGGCGCGAAAACGTGCCGAGCCCGCCGCATCGCCAGATCGCCGCGTGGTCGGCCGAGGAGGCGCTGAAAGAGATGGAAGCGGCGGGCGTCGATGCGGCGGTGATCCAGCCGCCGAACTGGGACCCGAACGCCAACGCGGTCGCCGAGGATGCGGCGCAGCGCTATCCCAACCGCTTCGCGATCCTCGGCTGGTTCCCGCCCGAGAAGCCCGAGAGCCGCGCGCTCGTCGCCGGGTGGAAAAAGCGCCCGGGCCAGAAAGGCCTGCGCTTCACCTTCATGCGGCCGGGGCAAGAGCATTGGGCAAGCGACGGCACGATGGAGTGGCTCTGGCCGGCGGCCGAGCGCGCGGGCCTCGTCGTCGCGATGGGCGCGGCGAGTTTTCTGCCGGTGGTCGGCGAGATTGCCGCGCGCCATCCGGGCTTAGAGCTGGTCATCGATCATTTCGGCATGCCGCCGCGCGGCAAGGACGCCGAAGCCTGGACGAACCTGCCGCAACTCTTGGCGCTGGCAAAGCACAAGAACATCGCCGTGAAGGTCAGCGGCGCGCCCGGCATGTCGACC
>DATGLO010000125.1:0-7788 GCA_035294105.1 Allostellaceae bacterium | reverse complement strand
AGCTTTGCCGCATCGGCCGCGACAGCCACGGATCGCTGGCGATCGCCGCCGGCCAGACGCCTTCGTTGAGTCCGCCGAGCACGAGGAGATCGGCCTGTTGCAGCCGCGCTTCGAGCAAGCCCCAGATGAAGACACGCGGGTGACGCCCATAAGGCGGCCGCACCACTGGGCCCGAGAGCAGCGATTCGAACAGTGCCGGATACTCGCTGCCGTGGAACTTCGGGAAGCCCTGGGCCTCCTGCAGCAGCTCGTTCAAAAACAATGCCGCCGCTTCGCCGGCCGGCTCGCGCCAAAGCCGCGCGCCGCCGTCTTCTTCGTCGCTCGCCGCAAGGCTCTCGCAGCAGGCGATATGCGCCGCGACGATGGCGGCGAGATCGGCGCTCTCATCGGCGAGCGCGGCCATCAGCGGCGCCGTCGCCGCTTCGAGGCGATCGACAAGCTGATGGAGGCCGCGCAGCTCCGGCTTCAAGAGCGCGCGCAAGCCCGTGGCGCCCGGCTTAGGCCGCGCCCCGCGCAGCGCGTTGATCTCGAGCGCACACACGCGCTCGCGAATGGCGCCGGGCGCAAGGCCGCAACCGCACAGCGGATGCTTTAGCACCGAGAGCAGCGGCAGCGGGGCCCATTCCTCGGCGGCGAGAGCGAGAACGAGGCGGAGGAACACGCCGGGCGGCGTGCGATCGAGCGGCGTGCCGGCGGAATCGTCGATATCGATGTCCCAGCGCTTGAGTTCGGCGGCGACGCGGCGCGCGAGATCGCGATCGGGCGTGACAAGCGCTGCGGTCTTGCCCGGAGTTTCGAGCGCCTCGCGCAAAAGCAGCGCAATGGCGCCGGCTTCTTCCTGCGGTCCGGCGCAATCGAGCCGGCGCAAGCCGGCGAGCGCGCCGTCATCGACACCGGCGATATAGCGCCAGCGATGCGTCAGCGTCGCCGGCGCCAATGCTTCGCGGATCAATTTGGCCCGCGGCTGCGGTGCCGGCGCGCGCCGCCATGGCTTCACCGCTTGGCGCTCGACGCCGAGCGCATCGAGGAACGTCGCCATGACGTGCTGCGGATGCGCGGGATCCTTCAGCACCTCTTCCCAGAGCGCGCCATCGGCTTCCGTGTCGAGACCCGGCAACACCACCGCGCCTTGGGGGAGATGCGCGACGACTTTCATCAGCGCCGCGACCGCGGGAATGCCGCCAGTGATGCCGGCGGCGATCACCGGCCCGGGCGGCGGCCGTTGCTGCCAGGCCGCGGCTTGCGCGGCGAGCAAGCGATTGCGCCGCTCGGCGGGATCGAGGCACCCGAGCGAAGCGAGGATTCTCGGCCAATGGACGCGCAAGATATCGAGGAAGGCGACGACGCGCTGCCAATGCGCGGCGAGCTTTTCCGGCACCAGCTCTCGAAGCTTCTCGAGATCGCAGCCTTCGGCATGCGCCTCGTCGAGAAAGCGCGCCAGCTCGCGCGCCAGCGGCGCCGCCTGTCCTAATGCGATAGGGCCAAGCGCGATCGAATCGCCGCTCGTTTCGGCATAGCGGCGCACGAGCTGTGTGAGCAGCAGACGGCGGCGCAGCTCGGGCACAGCCGGCGCGATATCGAAGCCATGGCCGGCGCTTTCCGCCTCATCGGGCAACAGCGCCAGTTCTTCCGGATCGAGATCGCCGACCGGCAGCATGCGCGGCAACAGCATCGCCGCGCCGTTCCCATGGCGCAGGAACGCTTCGCGCAGACTGCGCGCCGCGCGACGCGTCGGCAGCAGCACGGTTACCCCGGCGAGCGCGAGCGGCGTTTTGCCGACGCGTTCGATCAGCCCTGCAACCAACGTATCGAGGAACGGCAGCTCGGCCGAGATCGAATAGATCGCGGGCGGCATCGCGGCGCCTCGCGCTAAGTGCTGCCCGGCCACAAATTGCGCTCGCTCAGCCGGTCCTCGCTTTGGGCAAGACCTTCGGGCGTGCCGACATGGAACCATTCGCCGTCGTGGATCAAGGCTTTGAGGCGGCCCGCAGCGATGGCGCGGTTCCAGAGAAGATTGAGCGAGAAAGCGCCCTCGGGGGCACCGTCGAAAAAGCGGCGGCTCAAAATCTCGATGCCGGCGAAAAGATGCGGCACCACCTCGCGCTCGCCGCGCCGCCGTAGATGGCCGACGGAGTCGACGAAGAAATCGCCGACGCCGTCATAGCCGATGGCGCTGGTCGTGCGCTGCACGAGCAACAGCGCATCGAGCTTCTCCTCGTTCCACGCCCGCGCCAACCGGATCAGCGCCGGCGTGCGCGCATTGAGCCAGAACACATCGGCGTTGACGACGTAGAACGCTTCGCCGAGATGCGGCAGCGCCTTTTTCACGCCGCCGCCGGTATCGAGCAGGCTTTCCTCATGCGACAGCACGATCTCGACATCCTGGCGCTGCGCGAGATGCGCCGCCATCATCGGCGCCTTGTAATGGGTGTTGACGACGATCCGCTTCACCCCCGCCGCGACCAGGCGATCGATGCCGTGATCGATCAGCGCGCGGCCGGCCAGGGGCACGAGCGGCTTCGGCGTATGATCGGTGATCGGCCGCATCCGTGTGCCGAAACCCGCGGCGAGGATCATCGCCGTCTCGATCATGCCGCCACCGCCGGAACGCGCCGCAATTCGCGCGGTATGTTACGCTCGAGCCAGGCCTCCACTGGCTTCAGCGCCGGCTGGCGGAAATTCCCCTCGAGCAGCCGCCACAGCCGCGGGATATGCGCGAGATAGCGCGGCTTGCCGTCGCGGCGGCAGAGGCGTGTGAAGATGCCGATCACCTTGCAGTGACGCTGCGCGCCGAGGACCGCGCAGGACGCATCGAACCGGGCGCGGTCGAGCGCGGGGAACGCCGCGAGATAGCGCGCGCGCATGGCGGCGATAAGACCTTCCGCGATGTCGCGGCGCGAATCTTCGAGCAACGAGACGAGATCGTAAGTGATCGGACCCAGCACGGCGTCTTGAAAATCCAACAGCCCGCAAGCCGCCAGTCCTGTGCGCCCGGCGATCCGCATCAGATTGTCGACGTGATAGTCGCGCAGCACGAGCGAGGACGGCACGGCGCGCGCGACCGGAAAAAGATTGCGCCAGAGATCGAGATATTCCGCGCGCAGCGCCGGCGGCGTCGGCCGGCCGGTGATCGCCGGTAAATACCAATCGACCAGCAGCGCCGCTTCGTTCAACAGCCGCGTATCGTCATAGGGCGGCAGCCAGGCGGCATGCGCCGCATCGAAGCGGCGGTGCAGGGCGATCAGCACGTCGACGGCCATCTCATAGAGGGTGCGCTCGTCGCCACCTTGCGCCAGAAGCCGGGTGAAGGTGCCGTCGCCGAAATCCTCGATCAGCAGCAACCCGGTCTCTTCCTCGGCGGCGAAAATTTCCGGCGCGCTGAGATCGAGACCGCGAAGATGCCGCGCGACGGCAATATAGGGCCGCACATCTTCATGCGGCGGCGGCGCATCCATCAGCATCGTCGTCGCACCATCGTAGGCAAGCCTACAATAGCGGCGGAACGACGCGTCGCCGGGCAGCGGAAAGCGCTCGGCATCGGCCCAACCATGGGCCGAGAGAAAGGCCGCGATTTGCGCCGCGCGCTCAGCCACGTTTCGGCCTCGCCCCTTCTTCCAGCCCTTTCAGGCGATCGCACCAGGCCGACGATGGCGTCACCGTGACGACGCGGCTTTCTGCCCGAGCCCCCGCGGCGAGCGCGACTTCGAGATGCTCGCGCGGCATGAGCGCGCCCAAGCGCTCCGGCCATTCGACCAGCGCGATACCGTCGCCAAAGGCATCCGCGATGCCGAGCTCGTAGGCTTCCTCGGCCCGCTCGAGGCGGTAAAGATCGAAATGCCAGATCGTCGGCCCGCACTCGGGTTGGTACGTCTCGACCAGGGTGAAGGTCGGGCTCGGCACCTCTTGGTTCCTCTGCGGATTCGTGCCGAGCCGCGCGCGGATGAAATAACGCGCGAAAGTGGTCTTGCCGCTGCCGAGAGGGCCGCTGAGGCCGATAACGTCGCCGCGGCGTGCGCAGGCAGCGAGTTTCACGGCCAGCGCCGCAGTCGCTTTCTCGTCGGGCAAGTCGATTTTCAGCGCCACAGGCGAAGTCACGCTCCCTTTTAGGCGGTCGGACCGCCGCGCCGCAACCTTGCAGCGGCGTCGCGAGACCGTATCTTACGCGCAAATCGGCGCGGTAACGGAGCCTATGGCTGGAAGCGTACAGCAGACGGATGTAGCGATCATCGGCGCCGGGCCGGTGGGTCTCTTCGCCGTGTTCGAATGCGGCATGCTCGGCCTCAAATGCCACGTCCTCGATGCCCTCGGGGCGCCCGGCGGCCAATGCAGCGCGCTCTATCCGGAAAAGCCGATCTACGACATCCCGGGCCATCCGACGATCGCGGCCGCCGACCTCATCGCAAAGCTCGAGGAGCAAGCCGCGCCGTTTGCACCGGTCTACCACCTCGGCCAGGAGGTCGAGGCGTTGCAGCGGATTCCGGGCGGCTTTCGCCTCGCCACCGCGCGCGGGACGGCCATCGAGACGAAAGCGGTGATCATCGCCGCCGGTGTCGGCGCTTTCGGTCCGAACCGGCCGCCGCTCGATGCCATCGAGCGCTATGAAGGCAAGAGCGTCTTTTATCTCGTCAGCCGGCGCGAGGCGTTCCGCGACCAGCGCGTCGTCATTGCCGGCGGCGGCGATTCGGCGGTCGATTGGGCGATCTCGCTCGCCGAGGTCGCGGCCCGGGTCATGGTGGTGCATCGTCGCGCCAAGTTCCGCGCCGCGCCCGAATCGGCCGCGCGGCTCGACGCCCTCGCCAAGGCCGGCCGCATCGACATGGTCATCCCCTATCAGCTTTCCGGCCTCGAAGGCGACAACGGGCAGCTATCGGCGGTGGTGGTCGCGGATCTCGACGGCAAGACCAAAAAGCTCGCGGCCGATGTGCTGCTGCCGTTCTTCGGCCTCTCGATGAATCTCGGGCCCATCGCCCAGTGGGGGCTGGCGCTCGACCATCACCACATCACCGTCGCGCCCGCGACCTGCATGACCTCGGCCGAGGGGATTTTCGCGATCGGCGATATCGCGACCTATCCCGGCAAGCTGAAGCTGATCCTCTCGGGCTTTGCCGAAGCCGCGCTCGCCGCGCATGCGATCTATCCGCTGGTCCATCCTGGCGAGGCGCTGCATTTCGAATATTCGACGACGAAGGGCGTGCCGGGGAAAGTTTAATCCTGCGGGACGTAGGCCGCGGTATAGAGCTTCGACATGTCCGGCGCCGCGGGCAGGAGTTGCAGCTCGATGAAAGAGCGCTCGAGGCTGGCAAGCGATTCCGCATCGAACCGGCAATCCTTCGTAAACATGCCTTGGTCGATATCGTATTCCGCGCCGACAATGCTCGCCGAATAATGGGTGACGCGGGACTCGATCGCCACCGTTTCGTCCTTATGGGTGCTCATATAGCGTGTCGTCTCGAGATATGCCGCGATGTAGCGGCGGATCGTGTCGGGATTCTGCTTCATCATATCGTTCGAGGCGAAGATGACACCGGCGGCTGTCCGGCCGACGAAGCTGGAGGCAGGTGCGAGCACACGGGCGATCTGGTGCGCTTGCATATCCTCGATTTCCATGGTGCTGCCGATATTGGCATCGACGAGATCGGTGCGCAGTGCCGCTGCGACGGCGCCGGGATTGCCACCCGTCGCCACGATATCGATAGCATCGGGTCCCCAGCCCTCATGGCGCTCGAGCTCGCGCGCGAGCCAGGCGGTGAGCGAGCCTGCAGCGGTGATGCCGACCTTCTTACCCTTGAGCTGCTCCAGCGAACGGACCGGCGAGGCATAAGGCACGCCGACCGAGAAATAAGGCAGGGACGAGGCGTCTTCGCACACGGCGAGGACGGGCGCGCCTTTGGCGACCAGCGCCATCTCGCTGCCGGCACCGACGCCGATCCCGATGCTCCCGGCCGTCATCGCCTGGATCAAGCGGCTGCCCCCGCCGAAATCCGTGATCTTCACGTCGAGCCCTTGCTTCTCGAAGATGCCGAGCTCGATGCCGACGGTCGCGGGAAGCTCGGCATCGGCCGTTTGGTGCGACGTTCCGACGACGAGCGCCGTGGCTGCCGGCGCCGGCACGGGCGCAACGGCAAGCGCCGCCAGAAGCAGGGACGGGAAAGCGCCACGCCAGAGGGTTGGCTGCATCTTGACCTCCTTGACCCTGTTCGCCGGTTTTTTTGTTGGGCCGATTACAGCACTGCGCTGCGAGGCCGGTCAACGAAGCCCCCAACCCGGGCGTCGCGACTTATTGGTTCAACCCACGGCGCGGAGCGGCGGCTGCTTTTGTTTCGGCAGCTCGGTGTTGAGCCAGCACGTGACGGTCGTGCCCCGGCCGGGCTGCGATTGCAGCTCGACCGTGCCGCCATGCAGCTCGATGAAGCTTTTGACGAGGGCGAGGCCGAGGCCGGCACCAGCTTGCCGCGTATTGCCGCGCTCGAATTTCTCGAAGATGCGCGCTTGATCTTCCTGCGGCACGCCGACGCCGGTGTCCGACACCACCAGCGCGACGCGCCGGTCGGCGCGATAAGCGGCAATCGCCACCGTGCCGCCCGCGGGCGTGAATTTGAGCGCGTTCGAGACGAGGCTGAAGATCACCTGCTTCAGCCGCCGCTCGTCGCCCGGCACCGTGCCGATATCCGTCGGGCAATCGAAATCGAGCCTGAGGCCGAGGTTGCGCGCTTGCGCCTGCTGCAGGTTAAAGACGCTCGACAGCATCGCGTAGATATCGACGTCGCCGGTGTCGAGCTCCATGTACCCGGCCTCGATCGTCGCGAGATCGAGGATGTCGTCGACCAGCCGCGTGAATTGCTGCGCGCTTTCGAGGATGTGCTGCGCATATTGGAGTTGCCGCGGCGCAAGTTCGCCGGCATAGGTCTTGTTGGTGAGCATTTCGGCATAGCCGGTGATCGAGGTCAGCGGCGTGCGCAACTCGTAAGAGACATTGGCGAGGAATTCGCTCTTCAAGCGGCCGGCGGCTTCGAGCGCTTCGGTCCGCTCGCGCAGCGCGTTCTCGACCCGCGTCGTATCGGTGACATCGAGATAAGAAAGCAAGGTATTGCCGTCGGGCAGCGGCACCGTCACCGCTTGCAGCACCGAGCCGTCGCGGCGATGCAAGGTCGTCGCCGAGGGCCGATCGGCAGTGAGGCGGCCGACGAGACGCGCCTTCTGCTCGGTCCAGTCGTCGCCGTCATCGAGCAGGCCGCGGAACTTGTCGGCGAGCTGGCCGACATGCGGCTCGCCGGCAAGATCGGCATCGCCCAAATGCCATAGCGCGGCGTAAGGCGGATTCGAGAGTTTCAGCCGCCCATCGCTGCCGAACACCGCGATGCCTTCGTGGAGGTGATCGAGCGTCTCGCGCTGGACGGCAATCAGCGTGTTGTAGGAGCGCTCCAGCGCCAAGCGATCGGTCACGTCCTCATAAGCGAAGATCAGCCCGCCCTGCGGATGCGGGCTGACGACGAGGCGCAGCGTATGCCCGTCGGGCAGGTGCAAAAGCTCTTCCTGCGGCGCAATCAGCGAGGTGAATTGCGCCAGGAGCTGGCGGCGGAAGGCGCGGAAATCGGCGACCTCGGGCAGGCGCCGCCGCTCGCGCAGCTGCTCCATCACCTCTTCGATCAATGGCCGCTGCGAGAGCCAGTCCTCGTCGAGGCGCCAGAGCTGAGTAAAAGCGCTGTTGAAGAAATTGAGCCGCCGGTCGGCGCCGTAGATGGCGATCGCTGCGGCAACGCGGTTGAGCACCGCGACCTGGCCGGCCTC
>DATGLO010000124.1:0-4524 GCA_035294105.1 Allostellaceae bacterium | reverse complement strand
TGACCGGTCACCTGCCGGGAATTGCCTTTCGCGCGATGAGCGATGTGCGTTACGGCAATCTGCCGGTCGGCGGCACCTGGGAGCGGCTGATCACGATCACGGATCTCGCCGCCGAGAATTACGTCATTCAGCTCGATGCCGACACCGTGACCCGCGGCCCGCTCGACGAGGTGCGGCGCTGTGTCTCTCTCGGGCGCTCTTTCACCATCCGCGCCGGGCACAGCGCCGAAATGCTGCCGCTCGCGACCATCGCCGCGCTATCGCGTCCCGATCATCACGTGCAGATCGTCGCCGAAAGCCGCTTGGGCGAGCTCGATGCGTCGATCGCGACGCGCTATGGCTGCGGCAGCTCGGGTTTCGCCGGCTTTCGTCCCGATCCGCAGCGCCGAGTCGTCCTCGATCGCTTTTCCGCGCGGATGGAAGAGCTGCTCGGCGCGCGCTGGCGCGAATGGGGGACGGAGCAGGTGGCGTCGAACTTCCTTGTCGCGCACGATCCGGAAGGAATCCTGCTGCCCTATCGCCGCTATCGCAATTTCGGCGGCGAGTCGCTGACCGACGATGCCGCCTTCGTCCATTTCTTCGGCACGTTCCGCTACGAGCACGGCACCTATCGGCGCATGGCGCGGTCGACCGCCGCCCTGCTCAATGAGCGCGCCAACGCACCGCCGGTTCTGGCGGCGGCTGAATAAGCGCTACCCGAAAGCTTCGGAAGTTCAGTGGATCGGCGGGTCGCCGGTCAGCCCGTCGCCGCTCTTGGCCGTGCGCGTCAAGATCTCGCTGAGATCGCGCCAGCCATAAGCGACCGCCTCGACCGGCTGCCCGCCGACGGGGATCTTGCGGTGCATGATCTGCTGCCCGCCGAGTCGCTCATAGAAAAAGCGGCCGGGATTGGCGCGCACCACCCAGACGAGGGCCGTGGCGTGCCCGGTATGGACGAGGCGTTGGAATAGGGCGAGCAGCAAGTTGCGGCCGAAACCGTTGCCTTGCTGATCGGGCGAGACATAGAGCGTGTACACCTCGCCGGCGAAGCGGATGGTGCTGTCGCGCTGCGTGCCGCAGTTGCCGAAGCCGACGACGGTGCCGTTATGTTGCGCGACGATGACATCTTCCGGCCGATGGCGCAGGAAGCTGGCCCAAGACCCGGTCTGCCGCCGCTCCGACATATTGAGAAGCACGCGATCGGGCAGCATGCCCGCATAGGTCGAGCGCCATGTCTCGACCTCTATCCGGGCGATCGCTCTTGCATCCTCCAGCCGTGCCGGCCGCACCGCGCCCATCGGCGCCTCCCGCCGTTAACCAAACCATCATAGACCGACACGGCGCGCTGGCGAGAAGTTTTTGTCCGATGTGTGGCGAAATTTCGCGGACCGTGGGGCGAGGCCCCGCCGCCCTGTGCATCGACGCTCGGGCGCGACCGTTTCGGACGCTTGGCAGAGCGTCTCGGGTTTGGTTATGTTGCGCTATGAGATTCCAGCCCTTTTTGGCGGCGGCGCTGCTGTTGGCGCTGGCGCCGCTGACCCTCAATCCAGCCGAGGCTCGGCAGCAGCAAATCGCGCAGGCGGCGAACGCCCCGAAAGCGCTCGGCGGCGACAAGAACTGGAACGCCTTCAGCGCCGGCAGCGGCAAGGGTTTGGTTTGCTACCTTGTGGGCAAGCCGGCGAAGACCTTGCCCGAACACGTGACGCGCGGTCGTATCGGCGTGAGCGTGACGCACCGGCCCGGCGAGAACACGTACAACGTCGTCAATTTCCAGCTCGGCTACGACACCAAACCGGGTTCGGACGCCGATCTGACGATCGACGGCAAGAAGTTTTCCCTATTCACCGCGAAGCAAGGCGCCTGGGCGAAGGATGCCGCGACCGACAAGGCGGTGACGATGGCCCTCGATAAGGGCAAGACGGCGGTTATCAAGGCGACCTCGGAGCATAACAACACCTCGACGGATACCTATTCCCTCGACGGGTTTTCAAAAGCGCTCGAGCTGATCGACAAGGCCTGCAACGTCAAGCGTTAGCTTATGACCGAAACAGCGAAGAAGAATCTCGTCGGGCTGTCGCGCGACGAGCTTACGGCCGAGCTTGCGACACTCGGCGCCGCGCCGTTCCGCGCGCGCCAGCTCTGGCATTGGATTTACCACCGCGGCGTCACCGATTTCGCGGCAATGACCACCCTGGCGAAAGACTTCCGCGCGCAACTTGCGGGGCGGTACGTCGTCGCGCGGCCGCTCGAATCGCGCGCGCAGCTGTCGCGCGACGGCACGCGCAAATGGCTGTTGCGCTTCGCCGACGGCCAAGAGGCGGAATGCGTGCATATCCCCGAAGAGGACCGCGGCACGCTATGTGTTTCCTCGCAGGTCGGCTGCACGCTCACCTGCAAATTCTGCCACACCGGTACGCAGCGCTTGGTGCGGAATCTCGAAGCGGCCGAGATCGTCGGGCAGGTGATGCTGGCGCGCGACGCACTCGGCGAATGGCCGTCGCCGCCGGAGGATCGGCAGATCACCAACATCGTACTCATGGGTATGGGCGAGCCGCTCTACAATTACGAAAACGTCGCCAAAGCGGTAAAGATCGTGATGGACGGCGAGGGCCTGTCGGTCTCGAAGCGCAAGATTACGCTCTCGACCGCGGGCGTCGTGCCGATGATCGAGCGCGCCGGCGCCGAGCTCGGCGTCAACCTCGCGATCTCGCTCCACGCCGTTACCGACGAGCTGCGCGATGTGCTGGTGCCGCTCAACAAGAAATATCCGATTGCCGAGCTCTTGGCCGCCTGCCGCGCCTATCCCGGCTCGAGCAATGCGCGCCGCATCACCTTCGAATATGTGATGCTGAAAGGCGTCAACGATTCGCCGGCCGAAGCGCGCGCCCTGGTCAAGCTCCTGGAGGGCATTCCGGCCAAGGTCAATCTCATCCCCTTCAATCCCTGGCCTGGCGCGCCGTTCGAATGCTCGACCGATGAGGCGATTGCCGCGTTTGGCGATATCGTCAATGCCGCCGGCTATGCCTCGCCGGTCAGGACGCCGCGCGGCCGCGATATCCTCGCCGCCTGCGGCCAGCTCAAATCCGACAGCATCCGCTTGAAGAAAAGCGAGCGCGAGAAAGAGGGTGCGCTAAGCTGACCTCCGCCATTACGGGGAGGGAAGCGATGCCAAGAACGATTCGCCGCGTCGTCACCGGTCATGATGCGCGCGGCAGGGCGGTGGTGATCTCGGACGGACCGTCGCCTTTCATCCACGTCAATCCGCGCGATCCCGACAACACATCGACCGATCTCTGGCGTACCGGCGAGACGCCGGCGCCGATCGCCGCACATCCGGCCGAGCCGACGCTCGGCCCGCGGCGGCAATTGCCGCAGAAGCGCGGCACTGTCTTGCGCATCAATCAGGTGCCGCCGGAGAGCGAAGCGACGCGCGCGATGACGCCTGAGGATTCGCGCCGCGCTTTCGCGGCCCTCGGCAACGAGCCGGCGGCGCTTTGGGGTAAGGGCGGGCGTCATCCGCTGATGCATCGCACCGAGACGATCGACTACGCGATCATCCTCGACGGCGAGATAACGATGGTGCTCGATGACGAAGACGTGCTCTTGAAGGCCGGGGATGTCGTCGTGCAATGCGGCACGGCGCATGCATGGAGCAACCGCTCCAACGCGCCGTGCACCATCGCCTTCGTGCTGATCGACGGCGAATTCGAGCCGGAGCTGAAGGAGAAATTCCGCGAATAAATCGGCGTCATTGCGAGCGAAGCGAAGCAATCCGGGCCAATAGGCAATCCTCGTGGATTGCTTCGTCGCTGCGCTCCTCGCAATGACGTCCGTCGAACCTACCCCAGGTTGAGCTGCTTCTTCAGATGCGCGGTCGGCTTCATGAAGAAGACCAGCATGGTGCAGCCCTTGGGCGCGGTCGGCGCGTGGCGGCTGCCCTTGGCGCGGATGACGAAATTCCCCGCCGTGCATTCGCCTTCGTGATCGACCAGCGAGCCTTCGAGCACATAGGTCTGCTCGAGGTCTTCATGCTTATGCGCGGGAATGCCGGAGCCGGGTTCGAGCTTGGTCAAGAGCGTCAGCATCTCGGTGTTCTTGTCGTAATAGATCACCTTCATCTTGTTGCCCGGCCCGCTTTCGATCCAGGGCACGGATTCAAGATTGATAAAGCGCGAGGCGAGCTCACCCGGATTCGAGAAGAAACCTTCGGCCATGATGCCCTCCCTTCGGCGATGGCGTCGAGCCGAGCCTAGGCCCGGCGCGGCGCGCGGTCCATCCGCCTCATTTCAGCCGCGCCGCCGCCTCGCGGGCGATGCTGAGATCGGCGTATTTCGCGATATCGATCTGCGTTTTCTGAAGGCCCAGCTCGTGCTGGAGATCGAGGCTGTGCTGCAACGCCTTGAGGTTGGGCTCGCCGTTCGGATTGCGGTAATTGTCTTCCTTGGTGAAGAGCCGGCCGAGCTGGTCCGCCGGCTGCTTGTTGAAGGCGGCAACCAGCGCCACCGCCGCGGCGTGATTCTTCGGATCGATAAACCAGCGCACGGT
>DATGLO010000123.1:0-2851 GCA_035294105.1 Allostellaceae bacterium | reverse complement strand
AAGAAGGCGTATATCAAAGAACAGGCGCAGATCGTCGAGAATTGGGTCGGGCTGGTCGAGCGCTTCGTCGATCGCGGCCTGACCGCGGAGGAGGCGCTGAAGGAGCCGATCGAGGTGACGAAGCAGGATCCTTATCCGATCGGGCAGAATCTCTTCCCGCATGATCAGCGGCTGACCGGCATGATCATCACCAATCTGCACAAGCGCATTCTCGAGAAGAAGCAGAAGGCGCGCGCCTGAGCCAACACAAGGAGTATGCAAATGGGCGAGTTCGCGCTTGGCCAATCCGTGCCGCGCACCGAGGACCCGCGCCTCTTGACGGGGCGCGGCCGCTACACCGACGATTTCACGCTGCCGCGTCAGGCTTACGGCTATGTGCTGCGTTCGCCGCACGCGCATGCGCGCATCAAAAGCATCGATACGCGCGCGGCGCAGCAGATGCCGGGCGTTCTCGCGGTATTGACCGGCGCCGATTGGGCGGCGGAGAAATTCGGCGCGATGCTGCCGGTGATGCCGAGGAAACGCCGCGACGGCTCGCCGATGTACCTGCCGCACCGTCCTTCGCTCGCGCTGGATCGCGCGATGCTGGTCGGCGATCCGGTCGCCTTCATCGTCGCCGAAAGCGTCAACCTCGCCAAGGATGCCGCCGAGCGCGTCGTGGTCGATTACGAGGCTATGCCCGCGCTGACCGCGACCGATGAGGCGAGCAAGCCGAGCGCGCCGAAGCTCTGGGCCGATTGCGCCAACAACGAATGCTTTTTCTTTACGCAGGGCGATAAAGCCGCAACCGACGCCGCCTTTGCCCGCGCGCATCACGTCACGAAGCTGCGCCTGGTCTTCAATCGCATCACGGCGGCGACGATGGAACCGCGCGGCTGCGTTGCCGATTACGACGACCGGCTCGACCGCTACACCATTTACGTCGGCACGCAGCGGCCGCATATGACCCGCGCCGATCTCGCGGCCAAGGTCTTTAAGAAGCACGAGACGCAGTTCCGCATCGTCGCCGGCGACGTTGGCGGCAGTTTCGGGATGAAGGGCAGCCACTTCCCCGAATATCAGCTGGCATTGTGGGCATCGCAGAAGCTGCGCCGGCCGGTGAAATGGATCAGCGAGCGCAGCGAGGGCATCCTCAGCGACGACCATGATCGCGATCACATCGCCGAAGGCGAGCTCGCCCTCGACAAGGACGGCAAGTTCTTAGCCATGCGCGTCCGGCAAGTCTCGAACATCGGCGCCTACATGGCGCCCGGGGGCGTGATCTCGCCCACGGCGCATCTGGGCGGCCTTGCCGGTACTTATACGACGCCGGCGATCTATGCCGAGGTCTCGGCGGTGTTCACCAACACCACGAGCATCGGACCGTTCCGCGGCTCGGGCCGGCCCGAGGCGTCCTATATCTCCGAGCGCCTCATCGATAACGCGGCGCGCGAGATGGGCATCGACCGTGCCGAGCTGCGCCGCCGTAACACCGTGCCGGCGAGCGCGATGCCCTTCAAGACCGGGCTCGTCTTCACCCTCGACAGCGGCGAGTTCGAGAAGAATCTCGACATGGCGTTGCACATGGCCGATTACGCCGGCTTCGAGAAGCGCCGCGCCGAGGCGAAAGCGCGCGGCAAGCTGCGCGGCATCGGCTTCGCCAACA
Organism: Allostellaceae bacterium; assembly: GCA_035294105.1. GTDB lineage: Bacteria > Pseudomonadota > Alphaproteobacteria > ATCC43930 > CGMCC-115725 > CAIKMD01. The sequence goes on along the minus strand of DATGLO010000123.1, from coordinate 1,206 downwards.
TTATCGAGCAAACCTCGCAGACCTTCGGCGAGACGGTGATGGTGAAATTCGACCCCGGCGGCACCGTAACGGTGATCCCGGGTTCGATCTCGCACGGCCAGGGCCATGACACGATGTACAAGATCATCCTGTCGCAAAAGCTCGGCATCGACAGCGACAACATCCGCGTCCAGCAATGCGACACCGACATGGCGCCGGACGGCGGCGGCACCTATGCCTCGCGCACGGCGGTCTTGGGCGGCAATGCCGCGACCCTCGCCGCCGACAAAGTCATCGACAAGGCGAAGAAGATCGCCGCGCATATGATGGAAGTCGCCGACAGCGACGTCGAATTCGGCCGCGGCAAGTTCAGCGTCGTCGGCACCGATAAGAGCGTCGGCTGGAAGGAGGTCGCCGCCGCGGCCTATACGCCGGCGCGGCTGCCCAAAGGCGTCGAAGCGGGTCTCTTCGAGACCTCGGCCTTCCATCCCGAGATTCCGAACTTTCCCAATGGCTGCCATGTTTGCGAGGTCGAGATCGATCCCGAGACCGGCAAGACCGACGTGCTGCGCTATTGCGTCGTCGACGATGTCGGCACCGTCATCAACAGCCTGACCTTGGCCGGGCAGATTCATGGCGGTGTCGGGCAGGGCATTGGCCAGTGCTTCACCGAGAACCTTGTCTACGACCCGCGCTCGGGCCAGTGCCTCACCGGCTCTTTCATGGATTACGGCATGCCGCGCGCGTCCGATATGTGCATGTTCGATACCGAGGAGAATCCAGTGCCAACCAAGACCAATCCGCTCGGCGTCAAAGGCGCGGGCGAGGCGGGCAATGTGGGCGCGCTCGCCGCGATCATGAACGCGGTGGTCGACGCGCTGGCGCCGCTCGGCATCACCCATATCGACATGCCGGCCACGCCTTATCGCGTGTGGCAGGCGATCCAAGCCGCGAGGAAATGACGATGCCGCACGATCTTTCCGCCTTGAAGGATTCCGTCGGCGCTTCGAGCCCTGTCGCGACGGAGCTGGTGACGGCCGGACCCGTCGCGCGTCTCGCCGGAACCTTCGGCATTGCCGCGCCGGCGTCGAAGCCGGGCGATGTGCTGCCGCCGGGCTGGGCCGATATCTTCTTCGGCTCGGCTCATCGCCCCGACAACATGCGCCCCGACGGCCAAGCGGCGAAAAGCAGCTGGATGCCGAGCATTCCCTTCAGCTTCATCCGCAT
>DATGLO010000122.1:0-2307 GCA_035294105.1 Allostellaceae bacterium | reverse complement strand
GCCAAGATCACCGTGACCATCGCCAAGCTGAATTCGAGCCTCGTGCTGCGCTCGGACACGGTCGGCCATTTCTTCGTGCGCGGCTTCGACAAAAGCGTCGATCCCAAGGACGTCGCTATCGTCTGCAGCAAGGACGGCTATGCCGACGCAACTGCGACGACATCGCCCGCCGCCGGCAGCGCCCCGATCCAGGCGATCTGCGTTCTGAAAAAGCAATGAGCATGCGGCACGCCATCGACATAGGGAGGACGTATGTTTCGAAAAAATCTCATCCTAACGCTCGCCTTATCGCTGGCAGCCATCTCGCCCGCCCTCGCGCAATCGACCGGCGGCCTTAGCAAGGTCAACGTCGAGACCACGGCCGGGAGCGCCGGCGCCGCGCTGTTCGCGGCCAAGGGCGAAGGCTTTTTCGCAAAGCATGGCATCGACGCCAACATTACCCTCGTCAATCTGATGCCGAACTTCCCGCCGGCGCTGGTCGCGGGCTCGGAGGATGTCGCGTTCATGGTGACGACGACCTTCCTGCAAGCGATCGAAGGCGGGCTCGATCTCGTCGCTTTCGCCGGCGGCTCGGCGACCTCGCACAAGCTCTCGCCCGAAGCGGTGATCGGGGCGACCGGCACTAGCCTCAAGAACCCGCCGGACTTCATCGGCAAGAAGGTCGGCGTGCCCGGCATCGGCGCGACCTTGCAGGTGATGTTCCGCTATTGGCTCGACGTGAACCACGTCGATTCGGAAAAGGTCAAGTATGTCGAGGTCGCCTTCCCCACCATGCGCGATCAGCTCGCCGGGCATAGCGTCGACGCGGTGGTCGCGACGGATCCCTTCATCGCGCAGATGGTCAATACGAAGGCCGGCTATGTCGCGACGACGCTCAACCAGGTAATCCCCGAGAATCTGCAGCTGGTGATGTACACCTCGACGCGCGATTGGGCGAAGAGCCATCCGAAAGAGGTTGCCGGTTTCCGCGCGGCGATCGTCGAGGGCGCGGCCTTCGCCAAGGCCAATCCCGACAAGACCAAGGACGACATCAACGTCTATGCCAAGCTGCCGGCGGCGGTGATGAAGAGCGTCGAGATCGGCTACCAGCTTCCCGAGCTAAAGCCCGAGATGATCGCCTGGTGGATCGACGCGATGAAGCAGCAGCACATGCTCAACACGACGCCCGACGTAACGAAGCTCATCTGGAAAGCCCCCTAATCCCGGCGGGTCAGCGCCTCGTCCGGCGCGAGACCGCAAATCAGCGAACCGAGGGTGAAGATCGCGACGCCGAGCGCGAACATGCGGCGCCGACCGTAAAGATCGCCGAGCGTGCCGGTGGTCAGCAGCAGACTCGCATAGACGAGATTGTAGGCGTCGATGACCCATTGCAGCGCGCTGACCGGCGCGCGGAGCGCGGCGCCGACCGGCGCGAGCGCGAGATTGACCACCGATGTATCGACTTGGGCGATCAGCACGCCCAGACACATCGTGAATAAGATGAGCGCCCGGTGTGCCGCGCGCTGCCGCGGCAATGCGTCCCACGAATGTGCCGCCATGCGACCGTCCATTCCCGAAGTTCTCGCTTTCCCGAACCTGGGTCGCGGCGGCCGTGTTGTCTGTCGAAAACGCTTCGCCCGCGAGCGAAGCATTGCCGCTTACAACGGCGGCGCGGCGCATTAGATTCAGGCCATGAGCGGAACACTCGATATTGCCGGCACTGCCGCGCTGGTCGGCGATCCGGCGCGCGCCAACATCCTCGGCGCCTTGCTGGACGGTCGGGCGCTAACCGCCAGCGAGCTCGCCTATTTCGCGCATGTCTCGCCGCAAACGGCGAGCGCGCATCTCGCCAAGCTCAGCGAAGGCAACCTCATCACGATGCTGCGCCAAGGCCGCAACCGCTATTACCGGCTGGCGAGCCCGCCGGTGGTGCAGATGCTGGAAGGCATTATGGCGGTCGCCGTCAGCGGAACGCCGCATCGGCGTGCCGTCTCGAGAGTCGATGCGGCGATGCGCGCGGCGCGGACCTGCTACGGCCATTTCGCCGGCCGGCTGGGCGGCGCTTTGGCCGACAGCCTCGGCGCGCGCGGCCATATTGTGCTGACCGAGGATGGCGGCGAGGTCACCGACAGCGGCACGATTTTCCTGAGCGATTTCGGCGTCGATCTCGGCGCCGCGCAGCGGCGGCGGCGAATGTTCTGCCGCCCTTGTCTCGATTGGACCGAGCGGCGGCTGCATATCGGCGGCGCGGTCGGCGCGGCGCTGGCAGCGCGCTGCTTCGATCTCGGCTGGTGCGCGCGAACGAAGGATTCGCGCGCGCTCAAGATC
>DATGLO010000121.1:0-2454 GCA_035294105.1 Allostellaceae bacterium | reverse complement strand
GTCAACGCGATCGCGCCGGGCTATGTCGAAACCGACATGAATCGCGGCTTCCTCCGCAGCGATACCGGCAAAGCCCTGATCGGCCGCATTCCCGCGGGCCGCGCGGGCGCGCCCGACGATCTCGACGGGGCGCTGCTGCTCCTGGCGTCGCAAGCGGGTGCCTACCTCACCGGCGTGGTGCTGCCGGTCGATGGCGGGCACGCGGTCAGCGTCGTCTGAATGCCGGATGAGCAGCGCCCCCTGACCGCGGCGCTCTCCCCGCTGGGGAGAGTGAGCGACCCGGCGCGTAGCGGCGGGAGGGTGAGGGGGCTCATCGATTTCATCGAAGTAAAAACGCGAGGGTCCGTCTTCGATTTCACGATGACCCCGCTTTTGAACGGCGCCGTGCTGCGCCATTGGCTGATCGAGTTCGGGTTGCATGGCGGGCGCTTTGCCGGAGAGCAGCGCTGGGTGCTGCGGGCGGACGGCGCGACGCCGCTGGGGTTCGGCATGAGCCGTGCGCAAGAATTCGCGCTGCAGCGCGCGCTGTTCGCGGCGGGGCTCAGGGTCGCCGAGCCGCTCTTCATGTGCTGCGATGATAGCGTCATCGGCGCGCCTTTCTTTGCGATGCGTTTCGTTCCCGGCGAGACCGACGGCGCCGCCATCGTCGCTGCCGGACGCAACGATGCTCTCGCGGCTGCGCTTGGGAGCGAGCTCGCGCGGCTCCACGCGCACGATCTCGCCGCGCGGCTGCGCTTCTTGCCGGCGCCGCCGGCCGATCCCGCCGCGGCGCGCCGGGCCGAGCTGGCGCGGCACTTGGCCGGCGACGTCGATCCGCATCCGGTCGCCGAATGGGCGTTGCGCTGGCTCGAACGGCACCGGCCTGCGCCGGCGCAGGCTGTCCTGTGCCACGGCGATTTCCGCACCGGCAACTACCTGGTCGTGGAGGGCCGGCTTGCCGCCGTGCTCGATTGGGATTTCGCCGGGTGGAGCGATCCCGACGAGGACATCGCGTGGTTCTGTGCCAAGGCTTGGCGCTTCGGCGCGAATACCCTCGACGCCGGCGGGATCGCGCCGCGCGCGGTCTTCTATCGCGCCTACGCGGCGGCCGCCCGGCGCGCGCTCGATCCCGAGCGCATCCGGTATTGGGAGGTGATGGCGGCGTTGCGCTGGCTGGTGATTGCGTTGCAGCAGCGCGACAGATTCCTGAAGCACGGCGAGCGCTCGCTCGACCTTGCGCTGACCGGCCGCCGCGTCGCCGAATGCGAGCACGAGATCCTCGCTCTCACGGGGTTGGGATCATGATGCGCGATCGGCCGAGCGGCGCGGAACTGGCGGCGCTGGCCGACGCGCTCGGCGCGAGGGATGCGGAGGCGGCACGATGCCGCGCGATCGAGGCCCGCGAGCGCGCCGCCGGCGACGATGCTTTCGGCGCCATCGGAACGGGGCTACGGGCGATTTACGGCGAAGGCGATGATCGGGCGTTGCTGACGCGGCTCGTTGCGGCTATCCGCGCCGGCGCGCTCGATGACGGCGCGGCCGGGCGCGACGCGCTCGCTACGCTCTTGCGCGCGATCACGCGGCAAAAGCTGCGCGAAAGCAATCCCGGCTATCTCGGCGACCCTACGCCGCCTTGAGGCAGTTGCTGACCCGCGCCAGCAGGTCTTCGGGATCGAAGGGCTTGGCAAGCGCGTCGGCGGCGCCCATCTTGCGGGCGATCTGCAGGAAGTCGGTATTGCCGATGCGGCCGCCGCCGGAGATGGCGATGATCTTGGTATCGGGCTTCTCGCCGAGGATCTGACGGATGGTGGCGATGCCTTCCTGTTCGGGCATGATGATGTCCGAGATCACGAGATCCGGATGCTCCTTTCGGAACGCGGCGACGCCGCGCAGGCCGTCATTCGCGACCACGACTTCGTAGCCGGCCGATTGCAGGATACGGGTGACCGTGTTGCGCACGATCGCATTATCCTCGATGACCAATATTTTCCTCATTGCCCGACCTCGCATTCAATGAAATTTGGTGACCGCTCATGCGACCGCGGCGATATCCTCTGCCGGCACGATGTGCGCCGGCAGAAGAATGATGAATTCCGATCCTTTGCCCGGCGTGCTCTTGACGTCGATGCTGCCGCCCTGGCCCGTGACGATGCCATGCACGACGGAAAGTCCGAGGCCCGTGCCTTCGCCGACGCCTTTCGTCGTGAAGAACGGCTCGAAGATGCGGTGCATCACCTCGCGGCTCATCCCGCAGCCGGTGTCGGCAACGCGAATGCGGATCATGCGTCCGGTTTCGGACGCCGGATCGGCGATCTCGTCGAGCGACACGGTGACGCGCCCGAAAGCGTTGCCGATCGCATGGGCGCCGTTCGTCACCAAATTGACGACGACCTGCTGCAGCTGGCCGGCATCGGCGAGGATGGTCGGCACAGGCTCGATCTGCTCGACGATCTCGATCGTGCTCGGGACGCTCGC
>DATGLO010000120.1:0-3461 GCA_035294105.1 Allostellaceae bacterium | reverse complement strand
ATCGATTTCGGCGGCTTTCTCGGTGTCGGCACGCGCAAGATCGCGGTCGATTGGAACTTGCTGCAATTCGAGCCGCCGGATTCGAAAACGCCGATCGAGCTCGCGCTGACCCGCGCCGACATCCAAGCCGCGCCCGAATATAAGGCAGGCGACAAGACGATCAGCGTCGTCAACGGACCGTTGCCGCCGAAGCCGGCGCCGCCGCAAGCAGCACCCGCACCGCCGACCCCGCCCCCGCTGGTGTCGCCAACGCCGCCGACAGTGCCGACACCTCCTGCGCCGGCAACTCCCGCGCCAGTCGCGCCCGCGCCGGCGGCGCCCGCGCCGCGAACGCCGTCCGCTCCCTGAACATCGCGCATCGCCGGTGACGCAGCCCCTCGACAAGCGCGATTTGGCCGCCGCCGGCCGCGGGCTCGATCGTATCAATCTCTTCGTCGCCAACATCCAGACCGGCTTCGGCCCTTTCATCGCCATCTATCTCGCGAGCCAAGGCTGGACGCAGACCGCGATCGGCCTCGCCTTGAGCCTCGGCACCATCGCCGCGATGGCGAGCCAGTTGCCGGCCGGTGCGCTGGTCGATGCGATGCGCAGCAAGGCGAATGCCGCACGCGCCGGCCTCGTCGTCTTCACCTTGAGCGCGCTGCTCTTCGCGCTGGTGCCGGTGCCGCTATTCGTCTACGTGGCGGAGATCATCCATGCTTTCGCGAGCTGCATGCTCGGCCCGGCGATCGCCGCGCTCAGCCTTGCCGTCGCCGGGCCGCATGCGCTGGGGCTCCGGCTCGGCCGCAACGCGCGCTATGGCTCGATCGGCAATGCGATCGGCGCGGCGCTGATGGGCGCTTGCGGCTATTACATCTCGAACCGCTCGATTTTTTTCCTCACGGCGCTGCTGACCCTGCCCGCCTGGGCTTTCATGGCGCCGCTCTCGCGCGTGACCGCGCCGATCACCGCGAAAGCGCATGACGAAGAAGCGGCGCGTGCGACGCCGTTGTGGCGCATTTTAACCGACCGGCGGCTCTTCCTTTTCGCGAGCTGCGTTGCGCTCTTCACCTTCGGCAACGCCGCGACCCTGCCGCTCATCAGCGCCGCGCTCAATAAGAATGTCGGCCGCTTCGCCAGCCTCGTCATTGCCGCCTGCATCGTTCTGCCGCAAGTCATCGTCGCACTGATCTCGCCGGCGATCGGGCGTCTCGCCGAAACCCATGGCCGTCGCATCGTCCTGCTCCTCGGCCTCACGGCGCTGCCGTGCCGCGGCGTGCTCTTCTGGCTGCTACTCGGCCATCCGAGCCTCGTCGTCATCGGCCAGGCGCTCGACGGCATCGCCGGGGCGTGCATCGGCGTGCTGGTGCCGCTGGTCGCGAGCGACGTCGCCGGCCATTCCGGCCACTACAACCTGTCGCTCGGCTTCATCGGCTTTTACGTCGGCCTCGGCAGCACGTTCAGCACAACGCTCGGCGGCTGGATGGCGGACCGGGTCGGCGATCCGCTCGCGCTGCTGGGATTGGGCGCGATCGGCGTCTTCGCGCTGCTGCTCGCCGCGGCGACGATGCCGGAGACGCGGCCGGCAGCCTAGAGCCGCGAGCCGCTTCGTATCACGTCGCAAGCTCCTCGAGCGCGCGGTTGGCCGTTTCGGGTCCGAGGATGGCGATGGCAAGGATGCCGAGCAACGAGATCGCACCGAACATCGCGAGCACGCTGACGATGCCCATATCCGCGCCGAGCATTCCGCCGACCACGGTCGGCGCGAGGAAGCCACCGATGCGACAGGCGGCGGCCCCGGTCGCGGCCGCAAACGCACGCATGCGCGTCGGAAACATCTCGGTCGTGTAGAGGTAGCACAGCGCCGCGGTGAAATTGACGCCGACGCCCGCGATCAGCGTGGTGACGAAAAGATAGGGCCAGCTTGTCAGACCGAAACCGCCGATCGTGACGATGCCGAAGCCAAAACCGACGATGCACAGCCCGTATCCGACCATGAAGCAGCGCCGCCGGCCAAGCCAGTCGGCGATCGCTCCCCAAACGCCGAGCATGGCGAGCATCGTCAGCCCAACCGCGGTCGAGAGGATCAAGGCATCCTTCGGCGGCAAGCCTCCCAGCTTGACGTAGAGCGTCGGGATCCAGCCGTTGAGGCCGTAGCTCACATAATAAGTGAGGAAAAAGAGCGACCAGCTGAGGACGGTTCGCGCCCGATAGCTTTTGTCGAACAACTCGCCGGCGCGCGTCGGCGGCTGTGCGAGGCGATAGACCGGTTTGGGCGCCGGCAGCTCTTTGCCGAGCGCTTGCGCCCGCCGCTCGAAACGCGCGACGACCGCATCGGCCTCGGCGAGGCGGCCGTGCTCGGCCAGCCAGCGCGCCGATTCCGGCATGGCGTATTGCAAGACGAAGGCGAGCGGCAAGCCGAGCCCGCCGGTCACGAAGAGAGCACGCCATCCGATCTCCGGTCCGAACAGGGCAAAGCAGCCGAAGCCCACAAAGGGCGCGAGAAAGATGCCAAGCGTGTAGAGCGTCGTATAGCCGTAGAGGAAGCTGCGCGCGCGGCGCGCTTTCGGCAGGAACTCGCTGTAGAGCGCGTTCGACACCGGGACCTGGCCGCCGAGCGCCAGCCCTTCGATGAGCCGTATGACCAAAAGGCTGTCGTAATTCCACGCAAACGCGGCGGCGATCGAAAGCGCGCCGAAGCCGCCGGTGGTCCAGACCATCACCGGCTTGCGGCCATAGATCTCGCTGAGCCAGCCGAAGAGCGGCGAGCCGAGTGTCATTCCGATATAGGCGGCGCTGATGAGCAGCCCGATCTGCACGAAGCCGATGTGGAGCGATGACAGAATTGCGGTGACGGCAACGGCGATGATGAGGACATCGTAGGATTCGAAGAACACGCCGAGGGCGATGAGGCCGCAGGAGCGCCGATGCAGCCCCGTAAACGGCAGACGGTCGAGCCGGCCGGCAATTTCGTCGGCCGCGCGCGACGGCATCGCCGTCTCGCCGGTTAGATTTTCCCCCATTTACCCCCTCCTCCCGATCGAGGCGCGTCGGCGCCGATTTTGTCGCCGGCGAATGACGCGCGCCGCGTCCGCGATGCGACGAAGTATTCGGCTCCGCAGCGAGTTTCTCAAGAAGAAACGCGTGCCGCTGCTACGTGCGGCGGATGCTGTGGCCTTTCGGCAGCATCCAGCCGATCGCCATGACGGCACAGGCGAGCACCGTTAGCACGATGAAGACGATGTGGAGCGAATCCCCGAACGCCCCCATCAGCGTCGCGAGCGTGTCGGCGGGCAGCTTGGCCCGCCCCGCCGGCGTCATGATCTGCGTCACGATATCGCCGCCGCCGGCGAGATGGCGCGCGAGCCCGGCATTGATGATGCCGCCGAACGCCGCGGCACCCAGCGCCTGGCCGAGGATGCGCGCGAAGATGAAGACGCCGGTCGCGATGCCGCGCGTGCCCCAGCCGCTCTCGGCCTGGA
>DATGLO010000119.1:0-5071 GCA_035294105.1 Allostellaceae bacterium | reverse complement strand
AGCCGGCGAGAGCGAGCGTCATGAGGACATTTCCATCGTCGCGGAATGAAGCTGGTGACGGTTGGCGCGCGAGACATGGTCGAGGAATTGCTGCGTCGCGTCTTGCCAGGAATACGTCAGCGCATGGGCGCGGCAATGATCGGGGTTGATCGCCATCGCCGCTTCGGCGGCTGCGGCGAGATTGTCGCTCATGATCCCGGCGCCGCTGTTGCCGATGACGTCGAGCGGCCCCGTCACCGGATAGGATGCAACCGGCAGGCCGCTGGCCATTGCCTCGAGCAGGACGAGGCCGAAGGTTTCCGAGCGGCTCGGAAAGACGAAAACGTCTGCCGCTGCGTAAAACGATGCCAGGGTCTCGTCATCGACATAGCCGGTATAACGCGCTTCGGGATACCGCGCCTTCAGCCGCTTGAGGCTCGGCCCGGCCCCGACCACATATTTCGTGCCCGGCAACTTCAGCTTGAGAAACGCATCGATATTTTTTTCCGGCGCGACGCGGCCGGCGTTGAGAAAAATCGGCCGCTTGTCGCCGAGGAAGGATTTGCTGCGCGGCCGAAACAGCGCACCATCGACGCCACGCGACCAGAAAGCGAGATGCTCGAATCGCCGCTGCTTGAGCCGCTCCATCATCGTATCGGTCGGCACCATGACCGCGCGTGATGGGCCGTGAAACCGGCGCAGGTAGGCGTAGCCGATGCCCAGCGTGCCCGGCACGCGCTCGGCGACATATTCCGGAAACGCGGTGTGATAGGCGGTCGTGAAGGGAATGCTCTCGCGCAGGCAAAAGCGGCGTGCCGCATAGCCGAGCGGTCCCTCGGTCACGATATGCACGACATCGGCCGCTGCGCTGCCGAGACGGCGCGCAACCTCGCGCCCGGGAAAAAGCGCGAGCGGAATTTCTGGATAGGTCGGGCACGGCATGCAGCGAAAGCCATGCGGTGAAATGACGTCGACGCGATGACCGGTGCGCTCGAGAACCCGGATTGTTTCCTGCAACGTGCGGACGACGCCGTTAATCTGCGGCGGCCATGCATCGGTCACGAGGACCAGCTTCATCGCGCGGCCTGCCCGGATGCCGGGCGCCGGCAAAGATGACAGATCCGTTGCAGATCAACAGATTTGTCCGCGTCCACGGTTGACAATGAAACGATCTTCAATGTCCTCTCAACGCCTGGTGTGACGCTTCCGCAAAACCACGCTTTTGCTTGTGACATTGATAACGCCGCTCAATGACAGATTAATGGCGAAAGCCCCGGAGCGAGACGCACCGCCGCGCCGAGCCACGGCTGCCGGCAATCTCCTGCGAATCGCCGCCGGCTTCGCGTTGCTGGGGCTGCTCTATTACTGGCGGATCATCGATCTCGCCGCATTGCGCGTACTTTTCGCGCGGCCAGAGATTCTCGCGCTTGCCCTCGCCGGCGCGCTCGCGAATATTCCGCTCGAGGCGCTGCGCTGGCATGTGCTGTTGCGCGCGCAAGGATTGGAACTGCGCCTCTTACGCACCACCCGCATCCTTGCGAGCAGCGTGTTCTTCGCGAATTTCCTTCCCGGCGCAGCGGGCGGCGATCTGATACGCGGCGTTTATATCTACAAAGCAGCGCAAGGCCACCGCACATCGGGGTTGCTTTCGATCCTGATCGACCGGTTGCTCGGCCTCGTTGCCTTCGTGCTGCTCGGCCTCGGCGCGATGCTGACGCGGCCAGGCACCGTCGCCAGCGCCTATGAGCTTGCGATCCTCGGCCTATCGCTCGGCTTTATCGCGGCGCTGGTCGCGTCGCTTTTCGCCGGCCATCGCATCGCGCTCGGCTTACAGCGATTGCTGTCGGGCCGCAGCGCCCGGCTTGCCCGGATCATCGAAGATACCGGCGCAGCGTTGCGCCAATATGCGCGAGACCCGCGCAGCATGGGGCTGGCGCTGTTGCTGTCGGCCGTGATTGTCGGCTTCGCGGTGGGACCGATCGTGCTGATCGCCGAAGCGATGCCGTTCGCCGGACCGAGCGCGCTCGATTACGGCATCGCCGGGCTTTACGCGCTGATCGCCAACAGCCTGCCGGTCACGCCCGGCGGGCTCGGCATCGGCGAAGGCGCTTTTGCCTCGGCCTGCCTCGTCCTGGCCCCGCAAGCCGCGCGCGCCGCTTACGGCACGATCTTTCTCGCCTTCCGCTGCGTCTTCATCCTTTCGACCCTACCGGGACTCGCCGCTTATTTGATCTCCCTGTAAGGCGTTTTTTAGCGGATCGCTAACCAAGATCGGCCTAGCGTTGGCTCATGTCGACGGCTCGACCCACCAATTCTCGGCCGCGCCCGCAGCATCCTCGAACGGTGGCGGGCATCGCCACAATCGCGGTGCCCGACGCCGACGACATTCCGGCGCTGATCGCGCTGATCAATGCCCTCGCCGCCGAGCATAGCCAGCTTTTCATCCAGCCGATCGATCCGATCAGCGGCATCCCCGTACTGCGCAAGCATCTCGCGGCGATCGCGGCGAGCGGCGACGAAGCCGTGTTTGTCGCGCGCGACGGCGGGGCGCTGGTGGGTCTGGTCACCGGTATCCGCGGCAGCCATCCGGCGCGGCGCGGCGTCGTCGATATCGGAATCGGTGTCCTTCCGGGCTACCGCAGCCGGCATATCGGCTCTGCCTTGCTCGGCGCGCTCGAGGCGTGGGCGCGCGCCAGCGGATGCCACCGGCTGTCGCTTCACGTCGCCACCACCAACGCGCCGGCGATCGCGCTTTATCGCAAGGCCTGTTTCGCCATCGAAGGCAAGCTTGAACAAACCGCCATTCTCGACGGGCGATGGGTCGACGAATTCCAGATGGGCAAAATCCTCGCCATCGGTAAGGACGACGCGGCAAGTTTTGCCGCCGCGACACTGCCGGCACAGGCCGAGGCCCGATAAAGGCGCGGCTTCGCACCCTCTTTTCCCTGGCACGGCGCTTGCGTTGCCGCCCGCGGGTATTAGGGGGATCACACGTGATCAACAGCGTCTCATCGTCTTCGGCGGCGCTTTATGCGCAATGGCTGCAACAGCAATCGCAATCGAGCGATGCCTCCTCGCTGTTCTCGCTGCTCGATAGCGCAGCGCTGACCGGCGTGGTCGGCGGCGCGGCCGCGGGTTCGTCGCCAGGCACCGGCAGCCTGCACCTGTCGTCCGATCTTTTGACGATGCTGCAATCGGTCGAAAACGATACGTCTTCGAGCAACGGCACGGCGGCGACAAGCGCGCAGCAGCCGCAGGCGCTGCCGCATCATCATCACCATCATCGCCCTATCGAGCGGCAGGCCAATCAGCAACCCGGGGTGACAGCGAATACCAGCAACGCCACCGCGGGCACCTTGACGGGCGACAACAGCGATCAAGACGCCTCGCTCGAAAGCTTGCTCACGAACGCGCTCACCGTCTAACCGACGACAAGCCGGGGGAGATCGACGCCATGACCGATTTCTATGCCGCGCCGACCGGCGTCAGCCTCGGCGATCCGGTTCCGTGGTTCAGCGCGCGCAGCCTCAATGGCGGCGATCTGCATCTCCACGTCAATGCCGGCCGTTGGGTCGTGCTTTCGTTCTTTCACGAGTTGTCGTCGCCACGCGCGCAGGAAGAATTCCGGGCGCTCGTCGCGCAAGTCGCGCAGGTCTCGGAAGACAGGCTCGTCGCCTATGCCATTTTCACGGCGCCACCGGAAAATCTCGCCGTGCTGTTGCCGGCGCCGATGCCGACACTGCGCCTCGTCGCAGATTACGACGGCGCGGTAACGCGGCTTTATGGCGCCAAGGACATGCGGCGCACGGTCGTTCTCGACCCGATGCTGCGCGCGATCGCAATCGTACCCTGGGACAATCCCAACGGCCACGCCGCCGTCGTCGAACAGATCCTCGGCGGCCTGCCCGAGGTCGACCTCGCCGCAGGCGCGCCGATCACGGCGCCGGCGCTGATCGTGCCGCGCGTCTTCGACTTCGACCTTTGCGATTTCCTCGTGCGGCTCTACGACAAAATGGGCGGCGAGGATTCGGGCTTCCTCTTGGATAATAACGGCAAGACGGGGACTGTCGTCGATCATCGGCTGAAGCGGCGCCGCGATCTGCCGATCGTCGTGCCCGAGCTGCGCGAGCGCATGCGCGTGCCGATCGTCAAGCGCCTGCTGCCCGCGATCGAGCGCTATTTCCAATTCAGCGCGACGCGGATGGATCGCTATCTCGTCTCTTGTTACGACAGCAACGAAGGCGGCTATTTCCGCCGTCATCGCGACAACCTCAACGCCGGCGCCGAGCATCGCCGCTTCGCCGTCTCGCTCAACCTCAACCGCGACTACGACGGCTGCGACCTCGTGTTTCCGGAATTCGGCCGCCGCACTTATCGCGCGCCGGTCGGCGGCGCGATCGTCTTCTCTTGCGGCGCGCTGCATGAGGTGACGCCGATCACGCGCGGCCGCCGCTACGCTTTTGTGCCGTTCCTCTATGGCGAGGAAGACGCGGCCAAGCGCCTCGAGAACAATTCGAAGATCGCCGCGGGCTCGGCGCGCTACACCGTCGGCGACGATTTCCTCTATCCGCCCGAAGCGCCGGCGAGCGCCGCGGAATAACGCCACGCTTTACGGCATTTACCCGCATCCGTTATTGCGAGCGTCCCTCGACAAGCTCCGATGAGGGCAAAGCAATCCAGAATATCTGTGAGACTCTGGATTGCTTCGTCCCGCTTCGCGGTCCTCGCAATGACGACGTTTGTACTGGCGGTGGCGGCCGCGTGAAGATCGGCCTGCCGTTGTAGCGCCAGCCAGTCTCAGTACTCGATGCCCTGCCAGGTGTGGTCGGGCTCGGAAATATCGAAGATAATCCCGTGCGGGTCGGCATATTTGGTCTCGAGCGCCTGGCCGGCGGTCGCCTCGGCGTGGAAGGCGCCGCCGTTTTCTTTGATCTTCCGATCCATCGCCGCGTATTCCTTCGGATCGGCGACGATGAAGCCGATATGGTCGATGCCGATCACGGCATTGCCCTGGTCCTTGCCGGCATAGCGATCGGCGCTGTACCGCAGCAAGGTCACGTTCACCACCCCGTCCGACAGCGCGATCGAGTTC
>DATGLO010000118.1:0-2144 GCA_035294105.1 Allostellaceae bacterium | reverse complement strand
GGCGGCGGCGATCCAGAGGAGGCCTTCGCCGAGGAATTTCGCGTGCACGATTTCGGGGCCGGAATCGCCGACCAGCAGCACGCCGATCGCGACGAGCTGCACCGCCGTCTTCCACTTGGCGAGGCTGGTCACTGGCACCTTCACTCTGAGGCCGGCGAGATGCTCGCGCAGCCCGGACACCAGAATTTCGCGGCAGAGGATCACCAGCGCCGGCAGCACCGTCCAATCCGAGATGCGCTGCGTCGCCACCAGCATCAACAGCGTCGCCGAGACGAGAATCTTGTCGGCGATCGGATCGAGGAACTTGCCCCATTCCGATTGTTGCTCCCAGGCGCGGGCGAGCCTGCCGTCGAGCCAATCGGTGAAGCCGGCGAGCGCGAAGATGGCGCAGCCGATCCAGGGTCCCCAGGGCGGGTCGAGGTAGAAGGTTGCGACGACCAGCGGCATCGCGAGGATGCGCGATAGCGTCAGCAGGTTGGGCAGCGTGGTCAGCATCGGGACCGCACGATCTTAGCCTTCGGCATGAAAATGGTCATAAACCTTTTTTGCGACGAGTTTGCTGATGCCTTCGACGCGCTCGAGATCGCTCAGTCCGGCGCCGGCGACGCCGCGCGCCGAGCCGAAATGGTGCAGCAACGCCTTTTTGCGCTTGGCGCCGATGCCCGGGATATCGTCGAGCGGCGAGCCGGTGATCGCCATTGCGCGGCGCTGGCGATGGGCGCCGATGGCGAAGCGGTGGGCTTCGTCGCGCAGGCGTTGCAGGTAGTAAAGCACCGGATCTTTCGGCTCCAAACTCAGCGGCGGCTGGCCCTCGCGGAAGAAACGCTCGCGACCGGCATCGCGATCCGGTCCTTTGGCGACGCCGACCACGGCAAGATTGTCGATGCCGAGATCGGCGAGCACGCCGAGCACCGCCGAAAGCTGGCCCTGGCCGCCGTCGATGAGGACGAGATCGGGCCAGGTGCCGCGTTCGCGGTCGGGATCCTCTTTCAGCGCCCGCGAAAAACGCCGCGTTAGAACTTCCCGCATCATCGCGAAGTCGTCGCCCGGGGCGATGTCGGTCGATTTGATGTTGAACTTGCGATAGGCGGCTTTGACGAAGCCTTGCGGCCCGGCGACGATCATCGCGCCGACCGGATTGCTTCCCTGGATGTGGCTGTTATCGTAGACCTCGATGCGCTGCGGCGGCTCGGTCAGGCCGAAGACATCGGCGACGCCCTGCAGCAGCTTCGCCTGCGCAGACCCTTCGGCGAGGCGGCGGGCGAGCGCCTCGCGGGCGTTGATCAGCGCCTGCTCGACGAGCTTTTTCTTGTCGCCGCGCTGCGGCGCGCCGAGTTCGACCTTGCGGCCGGCGCGCGAGGACAGCGCCTCGGCGATGAGCTCGGCTTCGGCCGGCATCTCGTTGACCAAGACGCAGGGCGGCGCGGTGCGGCTCGCATAGAACTGGCCGATGAAGGCGGCGAGCATGTCGGCCATGCTCGTATCCTGGGTGTGGCTCGGGAAATACGCGCGGTTGCCCCAATTCTGCCCGCCGCGGAAGAAGAACACCTGGACGCAGCTATGCGGCCCGGCCTGATGCCCGGCGATGACATCGGCATCGCCGAGACCCTGGACGTTGATGTCCTGCCGGCCCTGGACCTGAGTCAGGGCGCGGATACGGTCGCGGATCAGCGCCGCGCCTTCGTAATCCATCGCCTCGGATTTCTCGGTCATCACCGCGGCGAGCCGCACCTGCACGTCCTGGCTGCGGCCTCTGAGGAACGAGCGCGCGTCCTCGACCAGCCTCGCATAGCCGTCCTTGTCGATATGGCCGGTGCACGGCGCGCTGCAGCGCTTGATCTGATAGAGCAGGCAAGGCCGGCTGCGGGTGGCGAAATAGCTGTCGGTGCAAGAGCGGAGGAGGAACGCCTTCTGCAAGGCAATGAGCGTGCGGTTGACCGCGCCGGCCGAGGCGAAGGGTCCGAAATAATCGCCGGGCTCGCCGGTCGCGCCGCGATGCTTGGTGATCTGGGGGAAATCGGTGTTGCCGGTGAGGTGGATATACGGAAACGACTTGTCGTCGCGCAGCAACACGTTGTAACGCGGCATGAAGCGCTTGATGAGATTGCATTCGAGCAGCAGCGCTTCGACTTCGGTATGGGTGA
>DATGLO010000117.1:0-4863 GCA_035294105.1 Allostellaceae bacterium | reverse complement strand
CGCTGAAGCCGATCACGACGCCGCAAGAGCTCGAGAACGGCGACCGCATGAACGTCGCCGCCGGCATCATGAAGCAATCGGATATGCTGCCCGACTACGCCGGGATCATCGACAACGAGTTCGTGAAGTAGCGCGCGGCGTCCCGGCTCAGTGCTGCACCAGCTTGATGAGATCGATGAGTTCCTGATCGATATGCGGGTGCGTTTTCCACCAATCGACGGTGACGTCGATGAAGCGGACGCCTTTGGCGCGCTCGCTCTCGACCCGTTTGCGCGCGTATGAATCGCCGTCGAGCCCGAGATCGAGTCCGTTATAGTCGTCCATCACCTTTTGCTGACCGTCGCCGCTGTCGAGATAGAGCGTATAGAGGATCGCGGCATTGGGATGCGCGGCATGCATCGGGATGGTGATGTAGCCGTAGCGCAGCTCGGCGATGTCGCTGACGATCTGCGAGGCGATCTGGTTCTTGCCGCGAAAGGCGAGGCTGTTCTGCCAGCCGCCGCTGCAATCGAGGACGAGCGCGCCAATCTCGCCCGAGGCGATACGGTCGACGCTGCCGCAGCTCGCAAAGCCCGCGATCTGGGTTGCGAATTGCTTGATATAGGTGGTGGTCTTTTCGACCCCCCAGACATCGTCGGCGAGCAGCGCGTCGAACCCGCCGAGGAACGGCGTCGTGACGAACTTGCCCTTGTATTGCGGCTTCAAGAGATCGGCGGAATTCTTGATCTCGGCGACCCAGGGCGCGGTCCGAAGGTTATAAAGGATGCTCGGCAGCGAGAGATTGACGCGGATCGCTTTGCCGCCGGCCTCGACCAGTTCCGGCGGCAGCGACGGCATGGGCCCGCGCCAATCGATGGTGCGGAAAAGGCCTTTGTCGAGATAGGGCACGATCTGCGCCGGCGTCAGCGCCAGCACGTCGGTGCTCGCGGGCGTGCCGGCTTGCAATTCCTGAAAGAGCTGCGCAGCGAGCGGGCCGTAAGCCGCGCCCGGGCTCCATTCGATCGGGATGTCGACGCCGAACATCGCCTTGATGCCGCGCTGCGCCGCGGCCTGGGCCTCGGGCCCGGCGAGGGTCGAAGCCGGGGTCGAGCGCACCAGCAGCTTACCTTCGGCCTTGGCGCCGGCGATGATCTTGGCGAGGGCGGGGTTGATCGCGACGGTTTGCGCCGCGGCGATGGCCGGCGCGAGAAGCAAAGCCAGCAGCACCGCCGCCACCATCCGCATCCGCCGCATCGCTTTCCTCTTTCGTTTGCGCCATGCCCCGGGAAAGGCGAGAGGCGCGTTCGAGCGAACGCGCCTCCGTCCTTAAAGCGGAATGCCGCGCCGTTACCACTTCAGCATGGTGGTGCGCGTCAGGTGGATCTTGCCGCCCATCACCGGCGCGGCGGCGAGGGTGTAAATGGCCGATTGATCGGCGTAAGCACCCCGCGCGCTGGTGCCGTCGATGGGCACGACGACGTCGTAGCCGTGGAAGAACGACGACTCCGCGGTGAACAGGACCGCGCCGTTGGTCGCGCTGCCGACCACGATCACCGTCTTGATGTGATGCTGCTTGAGGATCTGGTCCAAATTCGTCTTGATGAACTTGTCGAGGAACGATGTGACCATCGGTTCTTTGCCCGTCGGCGCAACCTGCGGCAGGATGTCGGCCGGCTTGGCGGGCTGGAACATCGTGTAAACGACGAGCATCTTGTTCTGCCGGGCCGTGTTGAGGAGGCTCTGCATCGCCGGCAAGGTGTTCATGCAGGTCGGATTGGGCGCGCAGTTCTGCTTCAGGAAATCGAGCATCAGCAGCGCCGTTGTCTTGGGATTGATGGTCACGTCTTCGAGCTTCGGCGCGGGCGGCGCCTGGACCTGCGACCAGTTGTCGATGATGTCGGCCGCATGGGCCGGCAAAGCGAGGCCGAGCGGCGCCGCCAGCAGGACGAGCGACAAAATACGATTGCGAAGAGTTATGGCGTTCCCCCTTGGGTTCGTTTATGAGCAGCAGGAAAGCAGGAAACGCGTCGGCCAACAAGAGGCAACCGCCGGTCAAGGCGCGGCTTGAAGCGAGGAATAGATGGCAGACCCATTGCGCGGCGTGCGTCGCGTCGTGACCGAGGAAGACGCGAGCGGGCGCTCGCGCATCGTCGAGGACGAACCGGCGCCGATCATGAGCGTGCCGGAGCGCCCGGGCTACAATGTGAGCAATATCTGGGTGACGCATGGCGCGCCGGCGCCGATCGGCGAGCCCGATCGCACGGCGGCGCATAAAGGCATCGCGCCCCCGCGTCATGGCACGGTGCTGCGCGTCATCGACTATCCCCCGAGAGCGGCGATCCCGCCGAGCGCCGGCGCCAACTCGCCGCGACTTTCGGCGCGCTTTATCCCGATGCCGAGCATAGGATCGACGACAAGCATCCCGGCATGCATCGCACCGATACGGTCGATTATGCGATCGTGCTCGAAGGCGAGATCGTCGCCGTGCTCGATGACGAAGAGACCGTGCTCAAGGCCGGCGACATTCTCGTTCAGCGCGGCACCAACCACGCCTGGGCCAACCGCTCGGGCAAGCCGGCGCGGATCTGTTTCGTGCTGATCGACGGGAAACGCTGACGGGCGCTCAGGCGGCGGCCGGCGCGACGATCGTGGGCGGGGCGAGGATCGCGCCGAGCTGACCCAAGAGGATGTCGTAATTGATCGGGCCGATCGCGGCGTCGGGGTTGCCCTTGGTCATCATTTCGAGACAGCCGATCGCCTGGCCGATCTTTCCCATCGCGATGCCGACCGCGTACGAGACCTTCTGCGCGTTGCGCAAGAATTCGATGAATCCCCCGGGCTCCATACTCGTGATGAAAGCGTGATAGATGCGATCGTAATTCTTGAGCGCCTCGTCGACGCTCACCCAGTGATGGCGGAGGTTCTGGATAATGCCATGAACGCGCTCGCGATGGTATTGCGCGTGCTCGACCAGCTGGCCCGCTTGCGGCTTTGCGTTCCTGTTGAGCCACAGCGCCAGTTGCTTGCGCTTCGGGGCGCTGCGCTGGTAATCGAAGCTGTAGAAGATGATGCCCTTCCAAGCCGCGAAGATCGCCAGAGCGTCGTCGCGCGGGCAGCGCAATGCCGCGATCAGCGGATCGAGCGCGATGAGGTTCTTCGCTTCCCAGAGCGTGTTGATGAGGTGATCGATCTTGGCTTGGGTGGGGTGCTCGCCGCCGAAGGCCGCGCGCACCATCAGCGCCATGCTGTCGCGCATGAAGCGCTGGATTGCGGCGCGTTCCTCGGGCGACAGCTCGAAATAGGCCTCGTGCGCCGCGATCTCTTGCAGCGCCATCGCGTCGCGAAGCAGGAAGGCGTCGAGTGAGGGAAGGGCGTCGATCGTCTTCAGGATCTCGCGATCGTTCTCGAAAATTTCCATGTCGACCTCGCGCTTGAGGCCGACCGTCGCGGCGAGAAACTCGTTGAGCTTCGGGCTGTGCAGCATGATCGAGCGGCCGCCTTTTTCGGGGTTCTCGAACTCGAAGGGCAGGAAGAGCTTGGTGCCGATCGGCGATTCGTCCGCGCGCGGCGGCTCGCCGCGTGCCAGAATTTCCTTTGTCAGCACGGCATAGTTCAGCGCGTCGCATTGGAAGAACAGCTGGCTTGCCGGGTCGCCCGCCTTGAGCCGACGCGTTACGGCGTTGCAGTGAAAGATCCAGGACGACTTCGTTCCGAGCGCGGAATCGAGGCTGCTTTTCGGCTGATCCATGGGTCCCGGTTCTCCAGGACAGACGGTCATCGCTGTCGCTAACGATTTTGATCATAAGAAGAAAAAGTTTACGTTGAATTAGTAGCCGGAACGGCGAAAAGCCTCGCCCGGCGCCTAGTCTAAAGCGCCTGGCCGGCGAGCAATTCGCGTCCGATGGTCTCGACAATCGAAGACATCGGCGTGTTCGGCTGCGCCTGGCAGAGGGTGGCGAGCTTGTCGAGCAAAGCCTCGCTGCTCGCGTCGCGCAACAGATCCTTGCCGCTCTGCTCGGCGAGCGCGGACCAGTAGCCGAGGGCCCAGCCGCCGAGGCTGAGCATCGCCGCGCGATCGTCCGAATTCATCGCCGTTACATAAGCGGCGCAATTGTCGTCGCTCGGAATGAGGATTTTGATTGCGGGATCGGCGATCGCATGGCAGGTCAGCGCGGCGACGACGAAGGAGATGGTCGCAATCAGCGACGCGTTGCGATGCATAGACACTGCCCTGCGCGCCTCGAGTGTGGATGAGCGGTAGCGCGCCGTTGCGTTACCGACCCATCCATTCCGAGTCAACGCTTAGCTGTTGATGTTGTTCGCCTGAAGAACGAAGTCCCGGCTGTCATAGGGCCAAGCCTGGTTTTGCTGCCGGGCCTGCGCCTGGGACGCGCTGTCGGCGGCGAAAGCAGCCGTCATCGCAGCGGCCGCGGCGGTCAGCGACAGGGCCAGAGTTGCGGGTCTACTCCTTGCTTGAAAAGTGGCCGCTATCGGCAACCGTCAACGATATAGGAGGCGCCAGCCGTTATTGTGCAGATGCGAGTATCGTAAAGCTTGCGCCTCAGATCTGTGAAAAATCTCCTAAATTCAACTATTTAACCCGTTATGCCGCCAACTAAAAATGGTGTGACGCGTAACGGTACGGTGGGGATGCGTTAGAGCGAAGCGGCCTAGAATGAACAACGCGCTCGAGAACGGATGCTCGGCGCTCGTTGCGGAGAGTGAACATGACCAAGGCTCGACTTCGTTTTTCCGCCGTTGCTCTCGCGGCCGGCATCGCCGGTCTCGGTGCGCTCGCGCTGACCACGCCCGCTTCGGCTCGCGTTTTCGTTCATGTCGGATTCGGTCCGGCCTTCGTCGGTCCGGTTTATCCGCCACCGGTCG